>NZ_WAAS01000017.1:0-49536 GCF_008806585.1 Micromonospora sp. AMSO12t | reverse complement strand
CGGCCTGACCCCGGCGGCGGGCCACGCCAGCGACACGTCCCCCGCCGCCCCGGACCGCGCCGAGGCGGCCACTGCCGGGCCCAGCCCCGCCCTGGTCGAGGCGATGCGCCGCGACCTCGGCCTCACCCCCACCCAGGTCGACGAACGACTGCGCACCGAGGCCGCGGCGCCGGTGGTCGAACGGCGCCTGCGGGCAAAGCTCGGCCCGGCGTTCGCCGGCGCGTGGATCCCGCCCGGCGGGCAGCGCCTCACCGTCGCCGTCACGGATGCGGCCCTCGCCACGGACGTCCGCGCCGAGGGCGCCGACGTCACGGTCGTCGCCCGCAGCGAGCGCACCCTCGACGCGGTCAAGCGCGCCCTCGACCGGCGCACCGCCGCCGCCGACCCGCGCGACGTCCACGGCTGGCACGTCGACGTCGCCCGCAACAGCGTGGTCGTGACGGTCCGGCCGGGCGCCGCCGACAAGGCCATCGCGTACGCCAAGGCCAGCGGCGTGCCCGCGGACGCGATCCGGGTCGTCACCGCGACCGACGCGCCCCGCCCGCTCTACGACATCCGCGGCGGCGACCAGTACGTGATCAACGGCAACACCCTCTGCTCGGTCGGCTTCGCGGTCGTCGGCGGCTTCGTCACCGCAGGCCACTGCGGGGGCGTCGGCAGCCCGACCCTCGGCTTCAACAACGTCTCCCAGGGCACGTTCGCGGGGTCGTCGTTCCCCGGCAACGACTACGGGTGGGTACGCACCAACGGCTCCTGGACGCCGCAGCCCTGGGTGAACAACTACGCCGGAGGCAACGTGACGGTCGCCGGCTCGCAGGACGCGGCGATCGGCAGTTCGGTCTGCCGCTCCGGGCGTACGACCGGCTGGCGCTGCGGGACCATCCTGGGTCGCAACGAGACGGTCAACTACCCGCAGGGTGCGGTGTCGGGCCTGACCCGCAGCAACGCCTGCGCCGAGGGCGGCGACTCCGGCGGGGCCTGGATCTCCGGCAACCAGGCCCAGGGCGTCACCTCCGGCGGTTCCGGCAACTGCTCCACGGGCGGCACGACCTGGTTCCAGCCGGTCAACGAGATCCTCGGCGTCTACGGGCTGTCCCTGGTGACCACCGGTGGCGGCGGCGGAAGCCGGCTGATCAGCAACTGGAACAACCGCTGCATCGACGTGCCGAACTCCAACTTCTCCGACGGCGTGCCCCTGCAGACCTGGACCTGCAACGGCACCGGCGCGCAGTCGTGGACCTTCACCGGCGGCACGCTGCGCACCCAGAACAACAAGTGCATGGACGTGGCGTGGGGGTCCACCGCCAACGGCGCGGTCATCCAGATCGCCAACTGCAGCGGCAACCCGGCCCAGCAGTTCGTCCTCTCGGCCGCCGGTGACCTGGTCAACCCGCAGGCCAACAAGTGCGTCGACATCAAGGAGTGGAACAACTCCGACGGCGCCCGCCTGCACCTGTGGGACTGCCTCGGCGCCGCCAACCAGAAGTGGCGTCGCGGCTGACCGGCACCCGTCCGCCGTCGCGCCCACGCCGAACGGCCGATCGTCCGCGCGAGACATCGCGCCGGCATCCTCCAAGGAGGTCCCACATGTTCAGAGTCCGTACCCGCCGCCGGCCGTGGGCGCTCGCCCTCGCCGCGACCGCGATCATCGCCGCCACGACAGCCCTCTCCGTGCCGGTCCACCCCGAACCGGCGCAGGCCGCCATCGGGGGGATCACCTGGCAGGACGAGTTCAACGCCTCCGCCGGCACCCCCGTCGACCAGAGCAAGTGGCGCTTCGACATCGGCGGCAGCGGCTGGGGCAACAACGAACGGCAGTACTACACCAACAGCACGAGCAACGCCGTGCACGACGGCCAGGGCAACCTGGTCATCACCGCCCGCCGCGAGAACCCCGCCAACTACCAGTGCCACTACGGCCGGTGCGAGTACACCTCTGCCCGGCTGCTGACGGCGGCCACGTTCACCCAGGCGTACGGCCGCTTCGAGGCCCGCATCAAGATCCCGCGCGGTCAGGGCATCTGGCCGGCGTTCTGGATGCTCGGCAACGACATGGGCGGCGTGGGCTGGCCGAACGCGGGCGAGATCGACATCATGGAGAACATCGGCCGGGAGCCGAACACCGTCTACGGCACCATCCACGGCCCGGGCTACTCGGGTGGCGGCGGCATCACCGGCAGCCGCACCATCGGCCAGCCACTCGCCGACACCTTCCACACCTACCGGGTGGACTGGGAACCGAACTCCATCATCTGGTACCTCGACGGCGTCGAGTTCCACCGGGTCGATCCGGGTCGGCTGGGCGGCAACCGCTGGGTGTTCGACCACCCGTTCTTCATGATCCTCAACGTGGCGGTGGGCGGGAACTGGCCGGGCTACCCCGACGCCTCCACGCAGTTCCCGCAGCAGATGCTCGTGGACTACGTACGCGTCTCGGGCTACACCTCGGGCGGCAACCCGCCGACCGGCACCAACGCCATCCGGGGCGCGCTGAGCGGTCGGTGCATCGACATCCCGAGCGCCAACCCGGTCGACGGGGCCAAGCTCCAGATCTGGGACTGCAACGGCACCGCCGCGCAGGCCTGGACGTTCGCCTCCGACGGCACGATCCGGGCGATGGGCAAGTGCATGGACCCGGCCTGGGCCGGCACGGCGAACGGCACCGAGGTCAACCTCGTCACCTGCAACGGCAACCCGGCGCAACGCTTCACGCTCAACGCCGCCGGTGACCTGGTCAACCTCAGCGCCAACCGCTGCGTCGACGTACGGGACCGCAACCCCAGCAACGGGGGCAAGCTCCAACTGTGGGACTGCACGGGCGACGCCAACCAGAAGTGGTCCCGCGTCTGATCCCCTCGACGCGGACGCCGGCAGGGTCGGCCGGGGCACACCGCCCCGACCGGCCCCGCCGGCTCGCGCCCCCTCAGCGGCCGTACCGCGCTGCTGTCCCCGTTCGACCGCCTGGTGTACGACCAGGCACACGTCACACCCTGTCCGGCACGCCACACCCAACCCAACGCCGGACCTGCTCGGCCGCCTGGTCAGCAACGGCGTGCCCCACCGGGCGAGTCACCAGGTCACTCAACGCGAACATGTCCAGGACCCGCCCCACGTAGGCCCAATCCTCGACCAGGGGCAGGTCCGCAGGCTGCTGCTCAGCGAATCCCGCGCGGAAGCCGTCCAGGAAGCCGGCGGGATAGTCGGCGCCGAACCGGGCCATGTTCGCGGCGTCGCCATACGGGCAACCGGAGTAGCTGAACTCCCAGTCGAGCAGCGCATCCACCCGCCAACCGCCGCCCACGCGAGAGACCAGGACGTTCTTCGGGTTGATGTCGGCATGCACCAGCCGGGTGTGACCGTCAACTCCTTCCAGCGCCGACGAGTGAGCCGCGCACAACTCCGCCCAGGCACGACGCGTCTCGCCGTCGAGCCGGCCCTCGGGAACCGCGGCCATACAAGCCTCGACGACCTCAACCAGTTGCTGCGACCACGGGTCTTCCTCCTTGACGGTGAGGTCCGCGTCGACGAAGAAGCCTCGTCGGTCGAACGCCACCACAGCGACCTCCGCAACGACCCTTCCGACCTCAGCCCCCAGCTCACCCGCTTCCACCTGACCAAGATCACCCTTGGCGAGCACCCCGCTCAGAGCATCGCCGTCCACATACTCGATGACCATCGCCGGCCGCACGCTCTCGTCCTCACCGGGTGTGACCAACAGGACGTCCGGAACTGGCACATGCCGACGGGCGGCGGCCATGACCCCGGCCTCGATCGCCGGGTCCGTTCCTCCGAACCGGGCAACGACTTGGCCGTCAGCAAGCGTGAGCAGACACGTCTCGTGAGAGAAGCCGCCCGCCAACACGGATGTCGTCACCACCCTGCTGCCCAGTGCCGCCGCGATGCCCTCGAGTTCTTCGACGCGCATCCGAACAGTCCATCAGGACGGTAGGACATCCAACCGACCGAAGCTACGTGCCGACGTACGCAGCGACCGCTGCTCCGCAGCGTGGCGGCACCCGCCCCGCCCGCTGGATAGGACCGACCGGTCGCGGCCTTCTGCGGTTTTTCACCCCGTCGGGCCGGGCAAAGGGGCCACAGTGACTCGCACCGATGAACCCCACACCGTCGAGTTCAGACGGTCGGCCCTCCGGCTGGTCCGGAGGACGACCCTGGGGCTGCTCGCCGCCGCAGTGATCGGGGTCCTCGTCAGCCTGGCGCGGGGTCGGCTGTGGTGGGACGGGCTGTGGGTGCTGCTGCCGTACCTCGCGGTCTTCCACTTCTCGCCGCTACCAACCCCACCGAGAGGCAGCCAGCGGACACGCCTGCCGGTGCGGCTCGACGACCAGCGACTGGAGGTGTCGGGCCCCGGCGACACGACCCTGGCGATCGACTGGTCGAACGTCGAGCGCGCCGAGATCCGCGGGCGCCTGACGCCGTCGCTGCACGTCGAGCCGGCCGATCCGGAACGGACCCGACCACCGATGAGGCGATGGCAGTGGGCCGGGTACGGGCAGAGCCGCCCGTACGAGATCGTGGTGCCGCTCACCGGCATGACGCCAGGCCCGGGTGTGCTACGCCGCGAGCTGGCCCGGTGGTTGCCGGGGGCCACCCAGGAGGACGCGCTGGGGCTGCGGCAGTGAACTGGCTTGCCCACTTCCGCACCGGTCGCCTACCTTCGGCCGGCACCTCCCGGTGCGCAGGCAACGGCTACTTCCGCTTCCAACGGGGAGACGCGGGTGCGAATCCCGCCGCCGCCGAAATGCGGTGTCGACCAGCAGCCCAGGTCACCTTGGCCCGCGAGGGCCAGTCTCCGTTGCCGCTTCGATCTCGGGAGGTGCGCGCACCGCGTACCCGGTGCGCAGACAGCGGATACTTCATCTATGGGTCGGGGGTTCGAGTCCCCTCCAGCCTTCCGGGGCTGGTAGCTCAGCTGGCAGAGCGATAGCCCTTCCGCCGTCGACCTTCTGGTCTCGGGTGCGCGGCGTGGCCGTCATTTCCGGCCCCGGTCACCGGGCGGCAAACCTCGTTGCCCCCGAGGCGGCGCCACCGCTACGGTCTTGCCCGCACCTCCCGGTGCGAAGGCGACGGTTACATCTTGGAGGGGTGCCCGCACCCCGTTGAAGAGGCCGTCCGTCGCCGGCTCCGATCTCGGGAGGCGCGACCACGCCGCACGCCCGGTGCGCAGGTGACGGTTACTTCAGGGATCCGCAGGTTGGAGGTTCGAGTCCTCCGCCGCCTTCGGACGGCTGGCTCAAGCGGCAGAGCGGCGGACAGGTCCGTCGCCGACTTCTGGTCTCGGGTGTGCGGTGCGGTCGCGCCTTCCGCTCCACCCACACGGGGTACGCGATGGCCAAGTTCAACCTCAAGCTGCGGCGCGCCAAGCTGCCCGTCACCGCCGAGGGCGCGACCGGCTTCGTCCGCGAGCCACGGGCCGAGCTGTTCCTGCTGGGCGTGTCGAACATGGTCGGCGAGGACACCTTCTACGAGGGCGCCGCCGACCGGGACTCCCGGTTCCGCGAGCTGGTCGCCGCCGTGGCCGTCGCCGACCCCGACTGGTTCGCGCGCTTCGTGCGGTGGCTGCGTACCGGCGCGATGCTGCGGTCCGCATCCGTCGTGGCCGCCCTGGAGGGCGCCCGCGCGCAGGTCGCCGCCGGCATCCCCGGTTCCCGGGCGGTGGTGGACTCCGCGTTGCAGCGGGCCGACGAGCCGGGCGAGGCCCTCGCGTACTGGCTGGGTCGCCACGGCCGGGCGATGCCCAAGCCGGTCAAGCGGGGCATCGCCGACGCGGTGACGCGGCTGTACCACGAGCGGAGCCTGCTCAAGTACGACGCCGACGGCAGCCCGGTGCGGTTCGGCGACGTCATCGACCTGACCCACCCGACAGCGAGGGACGCGCGGCAGGGCGACCTCTTCCGGCACGCCTTGGACCGCCGGCACAAGCGCGACAACCCGCTGCCCGGGTCCCTCACGATGCTGGCGGCGCGGGCCGAGCTCATGGCGTTGCCGGTCGAGCGGCGCGTGGAGATCACCGACCCGGCGGTGCTGGGCGCGGCCGGCATGACCTGGGAGGCCCTCGCGGGCTGGCGGCAGACCGCGATGGACGCCGCAGCGTGGGAGGCGATCATCCCGACCATGGGCTACCTGGCGCTGCTGCGCAACCTGCGCAACTTCGACCGGGCCGGCGTCAGCGACACCGTCGCCGAGGCCGTGGCGGCGAGGCTGGCCGACCCGGGCGAGGTCGCCCGGTCGCGCGTGCTGCCGATGCGGTACCTGTCGGCGTACAACGCGGCACCGAGCCTGCGGTGGGCGTACCCGTTGGAGCGGGCGTTGCAGCAGGCGCTGGCGCACGTGCCCGCCCTGGACGGGCGGACCCTGGTTCTGATCGACACGTCGGGGTCGATGAACAGCGCGTTCAGCAAGGACGGCACGCTGCGCTGCTGGGACGCGGCCACCGTGTTCGGCCTCGCGCTGGCCGCCCGCGCGCGGGACGCCACGGTGGTGTCGTTCTCCAACGCCAGCACGGTGTTCCCGGCCGTCGCCGGTGAGTCGGTGCTGGCGGCGGTGCGCCGGTTCAAGGAGGGTGGCTACTTCTACGGCGCCGGGACCCAGACCGAGAAGGCGGTGCGCGACCACTACGACCGGCACGACCGGGTGGTCATCCTCACCGACGAGCAGGCGCACTGGCACGGCGCGGCAGACGTCACGGCCGTCGTGCCGGCGCGGATACCGGTGTACACCTGGAACCTGGCCGGATACCGGGTCGGGCACGCGCCGGCGACCGGCAACCGGCACACGTTCGGCGGCCTCTCCGACGCCGCGTTCGCGATGATTCCGCTCATCGAGGCGGGGTCCCGCGACCGGTGGCCCTTCTGACCGCGTCGTGGCGTCGGCCCCGTCGCCCGGGGCCGGCGCCGGGGCACGGCCGGTGGACGACGCCCATTGACGGTCGTCTCCGCACGTTGCAAGATGCGGGCGCACCCGTCGTGGTGTGAAGCTCCGGTGATCCCTGGCGTACCGCGATCAGGAGGCCCAGCACTGTGAATACCGGTCTGTCGCTCGTGCTCTTCCCCATCGCGCTGGGCATCGTCATGCTCGGCCTCGGCCTCACCCTGACCATCGCCGACTTCCGTCGCGTCGTCGCCTATCCCCGGGCCGTGGTCATCTCCCTGGTCTGCCAGATGCTGGTCCTGCCGGCCGTCTGCCTGGGCCTGGTGCTCGCCGCCGACCTGCGCCCGGAGCTGGCCGTCGGAATGATGCTGCTCGCCGCCTCCCCCGGCGGCAGCACCGCCAGCCTCTTCAGCCACCTGTTCCAGGGCAACGTCGCGCTGAACGTCACCCTGACCGCCATCAACTCGGTACTCGCCCTGTTCACGCTGCCGGTGATCGTCAACCTCTCCGTCGCCGCGTTCATGGGCTCGGACAGCTCGCTCGGCCTCCAGTTCGACAAGGTGCTCCAGGTGTTCGCCCTGGTGCTCATCCCGATCGCGATCGGCATGGTCGTCCGGCAGCGGCGTCCCGCGTTCGCCGAGCGCATGCAGCGACCGGTGAAGATCCTCTCCATCGTGGTCCTCATGGTCGTGATCGTCGGCGCGGTCCTCGGCGTCAAGGACGAACTCGCCGCCACCATCGGCGCGGTCGGCCTCATCGCGCTGCTGTTCAACCTGCTCAGCCTGGCCATCGGGTACGCGGCGCCGCGCCTGCTGCGCGTCGGGCACCGGGATTCCGTCGCGTCGTCGTTCGAGATCGGCGTCCACAACGCCACCCTGGCCATCACGATCGCACTCAGCCCGGCCCTGCTCAACAACACCGACATCGGTATGCCACCGGCGATCTACGGCATCCTGATGTTCTTCACCGCCACCGCCTTCGGCTTCGTCGCCGCCCGCCGCTCCCGGGCCGCGGACGATCCGACCCGCCTGCCCACCCCGACGGCGTGAGCGGGCACTGAGCCACACCGCGCGAGCGGCGGCGTGCCGTACCGCCGCTCGCGCGCGGCACCGGATTTCGCCTAGGGTCCGGTCATGCCGCCTGAGGGTTCCGACTTCACGGCCGGGCTGCCCCGCAAGCGCATGGGCGCCGGCCTGCTCGTGACCGATCCCGCCGGCCGGGTCCTCCTCGTCGAGCCGGCGTACAAGACGTCGTGGGAGATTCCCGGCGGGTGCGTCGAGGCGGACGAGTCTCCGCACCGGACGGCGGCCCGCGAGTGCCGTGAGGAGCTCGGGCTCGCCATCGAGCCGGGGCGGCTGCTCGTCGTGGACTGGGTCCCCCCGCGGCACCCCAGGACCGAGGGGGTCATGTTCGTCTACGACGGGGGCCGGCTGACCCCGTCGCAGGCCGCCCTGATCGTGTTGCCGCCCGCCGAACTGCGGAGTTGGTCGTGGTGTGACCGGCGGGAGGCCGACGGGCGGCTGGTCCCGCTGCTCGCCCGACGGGTCGCGGAGGCACTCGCCGCGCGCGACGACGGCGTCACCCGCTACCTGGAGGACGGCTTCCGGGTGAGCTGACCCGTCCGGATCCGCTCCATCTTCCCTGCCGTGGGGTCTGGACCAGCGCGTCGTCGACAGTGACCATTGGTAGCTGTGCAAATACTGTGGGTTGGATAGCTCGCTCCCCCACCGCCACCCGACCCGCGACCGACGACCACGTCACCGCGCAGCGAGGAGACACGCCCGTGACCGGAGCCGCTACCCGCACCGAACGGGGCACCACGTCGGAACAGTCGGCTCCGGCAGGGGCGCAGTCGGTCCTGCCGGAGCTGCGGACGATGTACTGGGAGACCGGGATGCAGGCGCGGTCCGAAGCCGGCCTGTTCACCGTCTTCGCCGAACTGCCCCGGCTGGTCTGGACGGCGGTCCGGACCAGCTGGCGGGCCGACCGGCTCCGGACCTCGGTGGTGGCCGCTGCCACGGTCGGCGGCGGGGCGATGGCCGCCTTCGGGCTGCTGGCCACCCAGCGGGTGCTCGTCGAGCTGTTCGCCGGGGGCCCGACCACGGAGAAGGTGGTCGCCGCGACGCCCGCGCTCGCCGTGCTGGCGGGGGCGACCGCGCTGCGCGCCGGCATGGGCATCGCCACCGGGTACGCGCAGAACGGGCTCACCCCGCGGGTGAGCCGGGAGGTGGAACGCGGCCTGTTCGAGATGTCCACGGCGGTACGCCTGGAGGCGTTCGACGCCGACGCGTTCGCCGACGACATGGAGCGCGCCTCCCGGGGCACCGAGTCGACGGTCGACCTGGTGGAGTCGTCGATGAACCTGCTCGCCGGGCTGGCCGGCCTGCTCGCCGTGGCAGTCGCCGTCGTCGTCATCCACCCGCTGCTGCTGCTGGCGCTGCTGGTCGCGACGCTGCCCAAGGCCTGGGCGTCGCTGCGGGCCGGGCACCTGCGCTACCGGACCTACACGGCCGGCTCGGTGCGGCGACGGCGGCTGTGGCTGCTGCACCGGCTGATGGCCGAGCGGGACTCGGCGCCGGAGCTGCGCTCCTACGGGCTGCGCCGCTTCCTGCTGGACCAGTACGACCGGGTGATGGAGGTCGAGACCGACATCGAACTGGCCCTCGCCCGCCGGGTCACCACGACCACCACGGTCGGGGCGGTGATCGGCGGAATCGCCACCGCCGTGGTCTATCTCCTGCTCGGGCTGCTGCTCGTCGACGGTCAGATCCCGCTCGCGGCGGCGGCGACCTGCGTGGTCGCGGTGCAGGCCGCGCAGCGTTCGCTGGCCGTCACCACCTTCCAGGTCGACCGCGTCTACACCGAGGGCCAGCACTTCGGCGACTACACCGGGTTCATGACCCGCGCCGCCGACTACCTGCACGACCCGGCGCCGGGCGCCGCGGGCACGGATCCCGGCCCGCTGCGCGAGCTGGCCGTGCGGGAGGTCAGCCTGCGCTACCCCGACCGGGACGTCCCCGCCGTGGACCGCGTGACGCTGACGATCACGGCGGGGCAGACGGTGGCGTTCGTGGGCGAGAACGGCTCGGGCAAGACCACCCTCGCCGCGATGATCGCCACCCTGCGCGCGCCCACCGAGGGCGTCATCTGCTGGAACGGGCGACCCTTGCCCGAGTGGGACCTCGACCGGTTGCGGGCCCGCATCGCGGTGGTCACGCAGGAATACCACAAGTGGCCGTTCACGGCCGCGACGAACATCGCCGTCGGCGACGTCGACAGCGAGGCCCGGCAGGACCGGATCGAGGCCGCCGCCGCCCGCGCCGTCGCACACGACATGATCCAGGAACTCCCCGACGGGTACGAGACGCTGCTCGACCGGACGTTCGCCAGGGGCCAGGACCTCTCCGGCGGCCAGTGGCAGCGCATCACGGCGGCCCGCGGCTTCCTCCGCGACGCCGAGCTGCTCGTCATGGACGAGCCGTCCTCCGCCCTCGACCCGCGCGCCGAGGACGCCCTGTTCCAGGCCATCCGGGACCGGCAGGGTCGGGCGACCACCATCCTCATCACCCACCGGCTGGCCAACGTCCGGCACGCCGACCGGATCTTCGTCCTGCACGACGGCGCGCTGGTCGAGGCCGGCAGTCACGCCGAACTCGTCGCCGCCGGCGGCCGGTACGCCGAACTGTTCGCCCTCCAGGCCGCCGGCTACCACGGCGCCCACGACGAGCACACCCCCGCCCCACGGCAGCGCTGACCGACGGGCGCTCCGGCCCCCGGGGGCGTCCCGGGGGCCGGAGCGTCGCGTCAGTGGATGATGACGGGAGCCTTCGGCTGCCCCTCCTGCTGGCCGTCGAGCAGGTGCGACGGCTCGCGCCGGCGCGGCAGGAACGCCACCGGGACGAACGTGAGCAGCACCAGCGCGAACGCGACCCAGAACGTGGTGGCGAAGGAACTGGCGGCGAAGTCGAGGCCACGCTGGATGAGCGAGGGGTCCACCGGGAACTGCTCGGCCAGCTCCGGCTGCTGCTGGACGGCGATGGCGAGGCCGGCCTCCGTCAACGGCTCCCCGCTCGGGTCGGTCGCCCCGGGGATCGGCCGGGAGCCGTTCAGCTCGCTGGTGAGGATCACCGACATCATGGCGGCGCCCACGGACCCGCCAATCTGCTGGAGGATGTTGACCAGGGTGGAGCCACGGGCCACGTCGTGCGCCTTGAGGGTCTTCAGCGCCGAGGTCATGATCGGCATCATGGTGCCGCCCATGCCCAGGCCCATGACGAACAGCGACCCGCAGAGCAGGACGTACGAGGTCTGCGGGTCGACCTGGGTGAAGGTGAAGAACCCGAGGGCGATGAGTGCCAGCGCGAACGGCACGGTGCGGCCGACGGGGACCCGGTCGGCCAGCATCCCGGCCACCGGCATGGTCACCATCGCGCCGATGCCCTGCGGCGCCATCAGCAGGCCGGCGGCCAGCGTCGTCTCGCCGCGGATCTGCAGGAAGTAGCTCGGGAACAGCAGGCCGGCGCCCATGAACGCGATGATGAACACGAACATGGTCACCGCCGCGACGGTGAGGTTGCGGTTGGCGAACAGCCGCAGGTCGAGCAGGGGGTGCCGGGTCCTGAAGGAGTAGAGGACGAAGGCGACGAGGAGCGCGCCGCCGACCACCATGGGCGCCCACACCCCGGTGTCGGCGAACGTGCCGGTCTCGGGCAGCGAGGAGACGCCGTAGAGGAAGAGGGCGAGCCCCGGCGAGAGCATCAGCATGCCGAGGAAGTCGAACGACTCGGACGGCTCGGGGTTGTCCTTCGGCAGCGCCAGTGCGGCGTAGACGAGTGCCAGGGCGCCGATCGGCAGGTTGATCAGGAAGATCCAGTGCCAGCTCGCGACGTCGATCAGCCAGCCGCCGAGGATCGGGCCTCCGATGGGACCGAGCAGCATCGGGATGCCCAGGACGGCCATCAGCCGGCCGATCCGGTGCGGCCCGGCCGCCCTGGTCATGATCGTCATGCCCAGCGGCAGGAGCATGCCGCCGCCGAGGCCCTGGAGCACGCGGTAGCCGATGAGCTGCCCGATCGTGTCGGCGTTGGCGCACAGCCCGGACCCGATCGTGAACAGCGCGATGGCGATCATGTAGAGCCGCTTGGTGCCGAACCGGTCGGCGGCCCAGCCGCTGAGCGGGATCACCGTGGCCAGCGCGAGCGTGTAGGCCGTCATGGTCCAGGCGACCTCGGCGTACGACGCGTTGAACTCGCGCTGGAAGGTCGGCAGGGCGACGGTGACGACCGTCACGTCGAGGATCGACATGATCGCGCCGAGGACGACGACCCCGGCGACCTTGAGCACCGAGGCGTCGAGTTTGTCCGAGGTCGCGATGGATTGCTGTGTCACTAAATCTCCTGGGTCCCCGTGGTGGCCGGCGCGAGCCGTGCCTCGACCTGTCACGTACTGACACTGTCCGCAGGCAGACTAACGAGCGGCACCGACGATCGGCGTACGATTTCCGACCGCCGGAGAGTGGGCGACGCCACGTCGGCGGGCGGGTCGACCGCCGCAAGGGGCGCTCGCGCGCGAAGTCGGGGCCCGGTCGGCCCCGACGCCGGCGGTCAGCCCACCTTGGGTACGGCGCGGGAGATGATCGCGGCGAAGTCGACGCCGCGGGGCAGCGTGCCGTACGCCTGGCCGTGGTCGCCGCCGAGCCGGGAGGCGCAGAAGGCGTCGGCGACGGCGGGGTGGCCGTGCCGCACCAGCAGCGAGCCCTGCAGGACCAGGGCGAGCCGCTCGACGACCCGGCGGGCCCGCAGCTCGACGTCGTCGTGGTCGGACAGCTCGGCCTGCACCCGGCGTACGGCGGCGTCGAGCCGGGCGTCGGCGCCGGCCGCGGCGGTGACCTCGGCCTGGAACGCCGCCATGACCTCCGGTTCCCTGGTGAGGGCGCGCAGCACGTCCAGCGCGGCGACGTTGCCGGAGCCCTCCCAGATCGAGTTCAGCGGGGACTCGCGGAAGAGCCTCGGCATGCCCGACTCCTCGACGTAGCCGTTGCCGCCCAGGCATTCGAGGGCCTCGGCCGCGTGCGCCGGCCAGCGCTTGCAGACCCAGTACTTGCCGACGGCGAGGGCGAGCCGCTTGAACGCGGTCTCGCCAGCGTCGCCGCGCGCGGACCGGTCGGTGGCCCCGGCGAGGCGCATCATCAGGACGGTGGCGGCCTCGGACTCGACCGCGAGGTCGGCGAGCACGTTGCGCATCAGGGGCGCCTCGACGAGGTACCGGCCGAAGGCCTGCCGGTGGGTGGCGTGGTGGGCGGCGGTGGTCACGCCCTGGCGCATGCCGGCCGCCGCGCCGATGACGCAGTCGAGGCGGGTCAGGTTGACCATGTCGATGATGGTGCGCACGCCACGGCCCTCGTCGCCGACCCGCCAGGCGACCGCGTGCTCGTACTCGACCTCGGCGGAGGCGTTGGAGCGGTTGCCGAGCTTGTCCTTGAGGCGCATCAGCCGCATCGGGTTGCGCGTGCCGTCGGGCAGGACGCGCGGCACGAGGAAGCAGGTGAGCCCGCCCGGCGCCTGGGCGAGGGTGAGGAAGAGGTCGCACATCGGCGCCGACGTGAACCACTTGTGCCCGAGCAGGCGGTAGGTGCCGTCCGGCTCGGGGCGGGCGGTGGTGGTGTTGGCGCGTACGTCCGAGCCGCCCTGCTTCTCCGTCATCGACATGCCGGCCAGCAGTCCCCGCTTGGCCAGCGGCGGGCGCAGCCCGAAGTCGTACGACGTGGCGGTGAGCAGCGGCTCGTAGCGCGCGGCCAGCTCCGGGGCGTGCCGCAGCGCCGGCACGGCGGCATAGGTCATCGAGATCGGGCAGCCGTGGCCGGCGTCGGGACGCCAGGTGTAGAACTTGGCCGCGCGGGCCACGTGCGCGCCCGGCCGGTCGTCCGCCCACGGCGCGGCGTGCAGGCCGTGCGTGACCGCGGTACGCATCAACTCGTGCCAGGCCGGGTGGAACTCCACCTCGTCGACGCGGTGGCCGTGCCGGTCGTGGGTGCGCAGGACCGGCGGGTGCTCGTTCGCCAGCCGCCCGTGCTCGATCGCCTGCTCGCCACCGCCGAGGCGGCCCAACTCGTGCAGCTCGGCGGCGGCCCAGCCGGCGCCCTCGCGTTCGAGCCCGTCGAGCAGCGCCGCGTCGTCGGCCGTGTCGTGACCGACCAGCGGCGGAACCTGGTTGAGGACCTCGTGCGTCGTCACGGCGACACTCCCAGCGCGCGGTGGAGGAAGGCGGTCAGGTGCTCGATGGTGCGCGGCCCGGCGACCCCGGCGGCCAGGGGGCCGACCATCGCCTCGGCCAGGGCGCCGACCAGCGCGGTGGCGGTCAGCTCGGGATCCTGCGGGGGAAGTTCGCCGCTCGCCACCCCCTGGGCGACGTGACCGGCGATCAGCTCGGCGTACGCGCGGCGGAAGACGAGCCGCTCGGCGTCGACCGCCGGGTCGGCCGGCTCGGCGAGCAGCGCGTACGCCAACCGTGGCGACCGCAGCGCCCGGCCGGAGAACGTCTCGATGACGGCGGTGACCCGCTCGGCGACGGTGCCCTCCAGCGCCGCCGCGCGCGCCACCGCGTCCACCTCGCGCTGCGAGGCCACGCGGAACACCTCGGCGACCAGGGCGGCCTTGGTGGGGAAGTGCCGGTAGACGCTGCCGGTCGCCATCCCGGCCCGCTCGGCGACGGCGGCGACCGAGCAGCCGGCGTACCCGTGCTCGGCCATGATCTCCAGCGCGGCGGCGATGATCCGCTCCCGGGACGCGCTGAGCCGGGCCTTCACGCGTTCGGTGCTCCGGTAGACCACGCAAGGATTGAACCACCATTCAATCCTTGCCGGCAAGGGGCCTGCCAGGCTGGCGTACGACCCTCCCGCGACGCGGTCCAGGCTCCGCCTCTTCGGCCGGAATGGACCCCCTGGCCCGCCTGTTCGTCAAGGGCCGCTGGCAGGACTGGCCCGCCGCGCAACGCGACGCGGTACGGGAGTTCCTGGCGGCCTGGTGGCAGCACACGCTGGTGGATCCCGGGGCGAGCGTCCCCGCCCACGAGGCCCTGGCCTTCGTCGCCGAGGTCAGCGGACAGCTCGCCCCGTGGCTGGACACCTGGGCGCGGCTGCTGGCCGACCCGACGACTCGGCGACGACTGGTCGCGGCGGCGGACGAGTGGTCGTACGACCTGGTCGTCGACCGCCTGCCCTGGTCGAGCTGGCGGGACGAGGAGGACACGGCGTGCCTCGCGCTGTCGATGTGGGTGCTGCGGCACGCGCCGGCCGCGCTGCGGGAACACGACGCGTCCGCCGAGCTGCGCGACCTCGTACAACTGCTGGCCCTCCCCGACGCCGACCGGTGGGACAGGCGCGGCTAGCCACGCGAGGCTGCCGGGAACGGCGAAAGGGGGCACCCCCGTGTCGGGAGTGCCCCCTGGGCCGTAGCCGGCACGCGGTCCGCGGGCCAGCCGGGCCGGGGCGATGCGTCAGCAGCCCTGCCGGCGGCTGTAGATCTGGTGGCGCGCGCCCGCCCAGCCGATGTAGCCGACCGCCTCTACGCAGTAGGACGCCGTGCCGGTGACGCCGACCGGGCCGGCGTGGTAGCTGAAGTCACCGGAGTCGGTGTCCGCGCTACCCGAGCGGGTGCAGTGCGCGCCCTCACCGGAACGCTCGGCGCAGCGGTAGATCTGCACGAAGGTGGGTGCCGACTTCCCGTAGGCCGCGCCCCGGTGGTAGAAGCACGCGCTGTTGGTGCCCCCGTTGCTGCTGTTGTAGTAGATCACCAGTTCGCCGTAGCCCGAGGACTGCACCTGGCTGTAGATGATCGTGCCCGAGCAGGAGCCGGCCGCCTGGGCGGCGGGTGCGCCGACCGTCATGACCGACGCGACGGTCACCAGTGCCATCAGGGTCGAGAACACTCTCTTCATGGTCACCAAGGCCCAATCCACAGTCGACTGTCTTCCGTTGTGGATCATGATCGCACACGGGCGCCCGAACACCGCCCCGTGGGCGACACGCCGCCGGGGCGTCAGAGCTGCCGCAGGATGGCCACCTTGTCGTACGCGACGGCGACCACGTCCGGCTTCCCGTCCCCGGTGACGTCGCCGACGGCCAGGGCGTCCTCCTGGGACCCGACCCCGTCGACGCTGTTCGTCGCGTACCCGCCGAGGGTTCCGGTCGGTCCCTGCAGATGGACGCTCACCGCCAACCAGTTGGCGTGCGCGACGACCAGGTCGTTCCGGTTGTCGCCGGTCAGGTCGCCGATCACGAGACCGGCGGCGCAGTCGTAGGCGGGATACCTGGTCGGCGTCGCGGCGAGCCCACCGACGCCCTGCGCGAACACCTGGACGGCGGCGTCCGGGGTGTTGCCCTGGACGCTGGTCACCAGGTCGGCCCGGCCGTCGCCGGTCACGTCACCGACCGCCGCGCCGAGGCTGACCCGGCGGTGGCCGTTACCGTCCGCCGGCGTCCGGTAGGTCGTCGCCGGCCCGTAGGAACCGTCCGCGCGGCGCAGCCGCACCCACGTGCCGTGGCCGTAGAACTGCGCGAGGTCGACCCGGGCATCCCCGTCGAGGTCGGCCACGAAGACCTGGTTCGCCGGCGCACCGGCCGTGAACGGCCCGGTGACCGTCGTGTGCGTCGGGAACGTGTGCGTCGCGCTCTGCGCGTGGATCCTCACCTCGCCCTGCTTCGCACCGACGACCAGGTCCGGGCGCCCGTCACCGGTCACGTCCGCGATCGCGACGTCCTCGGCGCCACCGGCCACCAGCACCGGCGCGGCGAGCCGCCCGCCCCGCTGGAACAACACGTCGACGCCGGCGGACGAGGACATCGCCACGTCCGTACGCCCGTCGCCGTCGATGTCGGCGACCGCCAGCCGTACGTCGCTGTTGTAGCCGCCGTGCGCGGGGATCCTCGTGGGAGCGCCGTACCCGTGGTCGGCCTGCTGGGCGAAGACCAGCACCGAACTCGTCTGCGTGCCGGTGGCGGCGTCCACCCCGACGACGATGTCACGCCGCCCGTCGCCGGTGACGTCGGCGACCGCGACCGCGTTGGTCCCGGTCGACCCCGTCGCGAGGTACCGCGCGGGCGCGAAGGCCCTTGCGCCCGCCGCCCCAGCGCGCGCCGGCGCCGCCACCCCGGCCGCCACGGCGAGCGTCGCCGCCATACCGACCCTGACCAGTCTGTCCATTCCGTCCCCCGTTCGCATCCCGGCCATCGATCGACAGCCGCGCATGCGCCACGTGCCCCGGCCGTCGACGCCGCAAACCTCGCGCGAGGCCGACCCCGGCGATTGGCACGGGGACGCGGCCCGCCCGGCGGCGCGGAACGCGCACGCGCCGTATGCCGCAGGCCGCGCCGACACCCGCTCACGCCGCAGCCGGCGTCACGGGGCGTGGCGCCACCAGGGGTTCTCGAGAACGAGTTCCTCGAGGTCACGGACGTTCTCGGCAACCGTCTGCGCGGGGATGTCCGGGCGTTGGAGCGAGACGCGGAGGTCCGCGGCGAGGTAGCTCGCCTCGCGCACCTCGCACTCCCGGCGCAGGGTGGCCGGGGACGTCCCCGTCTCGTCGGCGACGACGTCGAGGACGGCCTCCATGTGCGGGCCGCTGAACCGGACCAGGAAGAACCAGTCATCCATCGGTTCGCCGAAGCGCGCCCACTCGAAGTCCAGCAGCGCCGTCACACTGCGGTCGCGAGCGAGCCAGTTTCCCCAGTGGCAGTCCGCGTGGACCGGGACGGCCACGCTCGCCTGCGCCGGCGCGCCCTCCGCTATCGCCGCCAGACCGTCGAGCACCCGGCGAGGGATGATCCCGTCCCGGTTCAGGGCGCCGAGGCTCTCCACCTCGGCGAAGAGCGCGGCCTTGCTGACGAACCCGCCGTGGTCGAGCGTCTCTGCCAGCGTCTGCCGGGCGGGGGCCGCAGGCGTCCAGCGGTGCAGGGCATGCAGCCGCTGCACCGCCTCCGCCGCCAGCAGGCGCGCGGTCACCTCGTCCACGCCGGGCATGTCCATGCCGGGCGTCGCCCCGGGCGCACGGGCGTAGCAGGCGTAGCGGACCTCGTGGGTCTCCAGCTCGTAGCGCCCGCTGTCGAGCAGCGGCGCCGTGATGCCGGCGGGCAGGTGGGGCGCGAGGGCGATCTCCCGGTCCAGCCGCGAGTGGCGGTCGGCCTCGATGACCTTCACGACGACGTCCGCCCCCAGGTAGACGTGGTGCGAGAGGCTGTCGCCGACGATCATGGGGCCGGGGTCCCGGCCCAGGGCCGCCGTGGCGATCGCGTGGGCCACGTCGTGGGCCTGTCGCGGGTCGATCATCGGCGGTCGCACCGCGGCGTGGCCGTCGTCCTGGAGAACGTCATCCGAGTGTCCGATCGTGAGGGCCGGTCGCGAGAACCCTATCCCCGTACGGTGATCGCCGTTGTCCACCTTCGACGTGCCTGCCGCCCTCACCCGGCCGTGGGAGTTCCCGCGGCGCCGAACCACCTGGCGAGCGCGACGTCGAGCGTCTGCTGGTCCTCGCCGACCCACGCGACGTGCCCGTCCGGCCGGAGCAGTACCGCCGGCACGTCCCACTCGTCGCTGCCGTCGGCGACGTGGTCGACCCGGTCGGCCCAGCCGTCCACCGAAAGCCGCCCCGTCTGGTCGAGCAGCAGCCCGTTGCCGGTGCGCAACAACTCGAACAGGCGCCCGTGCTTCAGCCCGACGTCGCGCAGCCGCCGCCCGAGCAGGTCGTGGCCCGCACCGAAGTCGTACCGGATGTCGATCGCCGTGATCTTCTCGATCAGGAACCGGTTGACGTCGTTGAAGTTCATGAGCTGCGCCAGCAACCGCCGAACCGCCTGCGGTCCGGGTTCGTTGGTCGTCAGCTGCATCTGTGCGCGGGTGTTGTCCAGCACGTCGGCGGCCACCGGATGCCGCTCGGACCCGTAACTGTCCAGCAGGTCGTCCGGCGCCCAGCCGTTGACGGCCGCCGCCAGCTTCCACCCCAGGTTGAACGAGTCCTGGATGCCGAGGTTGAGTCCCTGCCCGCCCATGGGCGGGTGGACGTGCGCGGCGTCCCCGGCCAGGAACACCCGGCCGACCCGGTAGCGCTCGGCCTGGCGGATCGCGTCGCCGAAGCGCGACAGCCAGCGCGGGGAGTGCGCGCCGAAGTCGGTGCCGGCGTACCTGCGTAGCTGTCGCTTGAACTCCTCGAACGTCGGCGGCACCGAACGGTCCTCGACCACGCCCTCCGCCGGTACGACCGCCCGGAACACGCCCGGTTTGCCCGACGGCCCGATCCCGAACCGCTTCTCGGTCCTGCGCACCTCGGTCATCACCTCGGTGAGGTGATCCGGGGACGCCGTCACCTCCATCTCGCCCAGCAGGGTGTCGATCTTCGACGGCTCGCCGGGGAATCCGACCCCGAGCAGTTTCCGAACGGTGCTGCGCCCACCGTCGCAGCCGACGACGAACCGCGCCCGCAACGCGGTCGCGGTTCCACTTCCAAGGTGTACGGTCACGCCGTCGTCGTCCTGCGCCAACCCGACCACCGCACAACCGCGCCGGATCTCGGCCCCGACTTCGACCGCGTGCTCGGCGAGCAGTCGATCGGTGAGCGTCTGCGGAATGCCGAGCACGTATCCGTGGGCGGTGTCCAGCCCGGTCGGGGCGGGCTTTTCGATGCCCGCGAAGAATCCCCTGAGCGGATACTGCCTGCCGTTTTCGAGGAACCGCTCCAACAGCCCCCGCTGATCCATCACCTCGACACTGCGCACGTGCAGCCCGAGCGACCGCACGAACGGCGGCGGCTCGGCGTCCTTCTCGACCACGAGCACGTGGACGCCCCGAAGACGCAGTTCACTCGCCAGCATCATGCCGGTCGGGCCGCCGCCAACAATGATCACATCGAACATGAATCCCCCATGGTGTGCCGATTCCCGCGCTCGGCCGACGATTCTGCGCCACGACCGGGGTCTTGCCGCAAGCCCTGGGGTGCGGTATATGTTAATGGTGGCAAGGAGTTCTCCTCCTTGCCTTTGTTGTTCTCCGGCCCCGCACGCGCGGCCTTTGTCGTTCCCAGGCCGACGGGATCTGCCCGTCAGTACGCTGCGCTCGTCACCGGTTCCTCACGAGCTGCCCTGCTGCCGGCGCACCATCTCGGTGATCCAGACGGGCGCGAACGGAGACGTGCAGCCCGGGGAGGTCGGGTAGTCCTTGAGCACCCCCAGGCGCTCACCGATCTCGATCGCACGGGCGCGGTGCCCGGCGTGCTCGATCCCGATCCGAGCCAGGCACTCGTTCATCGCCCACTGCAGGCGATCCGGCGCGTCTCTCATCTCCGCCTCGATGACGTCGAGCAGTCCTTCGAGGTCGAGGCCCTCGGGCTTCTTCGTCACGCGTTCGGCGGTCAGGGCCCAGCCGGCACTCGCCACCACTGGATCGGGATCGGCGGACCACGCCAGGCGCAGCTCTTCGGAGTGCGGGTTCTTCTTCACCACGTAGTTCACGAGCCAGTCGTGCACCTTGGGTGTGCGCGCCCCGCGCAACATGACGTCCAGCTCGTCACGCCCGAACGCCTTCGGGCGGCAGATCAGGATCGCCAGCAGCCGCGCCGCGGTGTCGTCCGTCGCCCAGAGCCGGCACGCGAGTTCCTGTTGCGTCCTGAGCCGCTTCGCGAGCGCGCGCAGCTTGCCGAGGTGCACACCATGGTCGTCACCGTGTCTCCTGTTCACCTCGCGCGCCTTCGGGTCCTCGAGTGCGGCCAACTCGGCCATCACCTCGGCCACGGTCGTCTCCGTCACCTCAGCCTCCTCCCCGAACTGTGCGGCTCAGCCTACGAGGGAAGCGCGGGTGAGCCACCTGATCAGCAAAGAGCATGGTCGAGACCACCCATCCGCTGTGGCATCGTGGACGCTGCGTCCGTGTGCCGGGCTCCGCTGGTCACCGGTGGGCCTACGGTGCAGGAGGACCCTGTGCCCGCGCCGGGTCCGGCGCTGGTTCGGCGGATCCGCCCGTCGCGCTGGCTGGCTGCGGGTCCTCCGTGCTCGCCGACCGCGCCCGCAGCCGGCGTACCTCCGGCACCGCGAGCGTCGCTGCCGTGCCGACCGCGACGGCGCCGGCCCCGGCGACCAGCGTCGCGCTGGCCCCGATCAGGGCGCTCGCCGGACCGGCCAGGGCGTACCCGATCGGTTCGAAGGTGTAGGCGCCCAGCCAGTCGTACGAGCTGATCCGCGACAGGGTCTCCGGCGGGACGTTCTCGTGCATGGCCGTCTGCCAGTACGTCCAGAAGACGGACTGGGCGATCCCGCCGAGGAACGCGACCGCGGCGATGGCGACCGGGGAAGCCGCGACGGAGAGCAGCAGGAGCATGGGTACGAAGAGGAACGCGCCGGCCACCGCCGGGATCAACGGCCGCCGGGGGTGGGCCGACATGGCGACGAATCCACCGACGAACGCCCCGAGGCTGATCGCGCCCAGGATGAGGCCCCAGCTGGCCGGCCCGCCGAGCTCGTCCTTCGCGATCAGCGGGCCGAGCACCATGAACGGCGCCAGGCCGAGCATCCGCACGAGCGCGCTCTGGAGGGTCACCGGCCAGAGCCACCTGCGCGACCGGAAGTCCTGCCAGCCGTCCCGAACGTCACGCAGCACACTCTTGCCCGAGTTGGCGACGGGCGCGGAGCCGACCCGGATCGCGCTGATGAGCACGGCGCTGAGCAGGAAGGAGAGCGAGTCCAGCGCCAGCGCGTAACCGGCGCCGACCGCCGCCACCAGCAGCCCGCCCAGAGCCGGCCCCACCACCCCCGCAGCCGCAATCATCAGCCCCCGCAGCGCGTTGGCCTCCCGGTGGTGCTCCGCCGGCACCGTCTCCGGTTGCAGGGCGCTGACGGCCGGGATGAAGAACGCCGAGGCGATTCCGGACACCACCTGCAACAGCAGGAGGTGCCAGATCCTGGCGTGGCCGGAGATCAGCAGCGCCGCCATCACGCCCTGCGACGCGAACCGCACCAGGTCGGCGGTGATCATGAGCCGGCGCCGGGACATCCGGTCCGCGACCGCGCCGCCGATCACGAGAAACAGCGCCAGGGAGAACGCCTCCACGGCGAGCACGAGTCCCAGGTCGGAGGCGGAACCAGTCAGGTCGAGCACCCCGAAGGCCAGGGCCACGACGGTGATCTGGTTGCCGAGCTGCGAGGTGATGCGCCCGCCGAGCAGCAGCCGGAAGTCGCGCTCCCGCAGCACGCGCATCGATGGAAGTTTGAACAAGAGAGGGCCTCCTCAGACCGAACGGACTGCGCCGTGCCGCGCCATGGCGGCGGGCACAAGCCCTCCATCTTGGCCCAACAGCTGGGCCAGGACGCCGCGAATTTCCGCGATCCCTTCGGGACTCACCACCGAGGCAGAACAGCACGTTGCGGGGCGAGGTCGTCGAGATGGTGGCGGTCGTTCCGGATATGGCGGTGGCCGCGACGTCCGAGTCGCCGCCCGCCACGCGCCGGCGGCGAAGCGCTTGCTCCTCACGCGACGTCATGCCACATAGTCGGGGGCGTGGCGGAGCACCTGACGGTGGGGCGCGTGGCGGAGTTGGCCGGGGTCAGCGTCCGCACCCTGCATCACTACGACGAGATCGGCCTCCTGGAGCCGTCCACGCGGACCGCGGCCGGGCACCGGGCCTACTCGGCGGGCGATGTGGAGCGGCTGCGGGAGGTGCTCGCCTACCGGCGGCTCGGCTTCGGGCTGCGGGAGATCGCGGCTCTGGTCGACGACCCGGCCACCGACGCGGTCGCGCACCTGTGCCGGCTGCGTGGCCTGCTGATGGACCAGCGCGACCGTGCTGCCGCCATGGTGACGGCCATAGACAGGGAACTGGAGGCACGGGCGATGGGGATCAGGACGACGCCGGAGGAGCAACTGAAGGTGTTCGGGGCACAGTTGTACGACGCCATCGGATCTGCCTACCCGGCGACGCGACGCACCGAGCCACGGATCGCCGCACGCATCTGGGATGCGCTGGGGGACGCACGAACGGTGCTGAACGTCGGGGCTGGCACCGGCTCCTACGAACCACCCGACCGGGACGTCACGGCGGTGGAACCGTCGGCGGTCATGCGGGCGCAGCGTCCCGTGGGCGCCGCGCCGTGCGTGGCCGCCCATGCGGAGAATCTGCCGTTCGAGGACCAGTCCTTCGACGCCGCGATGGCCGTCAGCACCGTCCACCACTGGCCGGACCCCGTCGCCGGGCTGCGTGAGATGCGGCGGGTGGCCCGCCGCGTGGTGGTGTTCACGTACGACGCCGATGACACCGGCTGGCGTGAACGGTTCTGGCTCACCCGTGACTACCTGCCCGAGTTCGCGAACCTTCTCGTCGGCTGGCCCTCACTGGCCGACCTGACCAGCGCGATCGGAGGACGCGCGGAGCCGTTGCTCGTCCCGTGGGACTGCGCCGACGGCTTCTTCGAGGCACACTGGCGCCGGCCCGAGGCGTACCTCGACGAACATGTCCGCCGCGCGGTCTCGGTGTGGACCAGGGTCGGACCGCAGGCTGAGCAACGGGCAGTCCGCAATCTCCGCGAAGACCTCGCCTCAGGCCGGTGGGCCGAGCGCAACCGCGACCTCCTCGCCCTCGACACGGCAGAGCTCGGCCTCCGCCTGCTCGTGGCCTGAGCCGCCCTGCGGCATGCCGGCGCGAGACGCAGATCCGGCGCACGCTGATCGGCCCACCGGTGTACGGCATCCGGACGTGCCGGATCGAGGTGGTCCGGCCCGGATGCTGAGTGCCTGGCAATGGCTACGGCCCGTTCCCGGCGGAGGAACGGGCCGTAGCCGCGTGCAAGGGTGGCCGGGACGGCGGCGATCAGATGGTGAAGCCGCCGTCCACGTTGATCGTCGCCCCGGTGACGTAGCGCCCGCCGGCGCCGGCGAGGAACGCCACCGCTGCTGCCACATCGGCCGGGTCCGCGTAGTGGCCGAGGGCGGTGTACCCGTTGATCGTGTCGGCATTGGGGCCGTCGGCCGGGTTCAGCTCCGTGTCCGTGGCCCCTGGATTCACCAGATTCACGGTGATCGCTCTGCCGCCGAGTTCGCGTCCGAGTGCTTTGGTCAGGCCGATCAGGGCGGTCTTGCTCATCGCATACAGCGCGAAGCCCGGAAAGACAGCCCGCTCTGCCACGTTGCTGCCGATGTTGATGATCCGCCCACCGGCCGACATGTGTCGCACCGCAGCCTGGGAGGCGACGAACGGTGCCCGGACGTTGACCGCGACGGTCTGTTCGAACTCCTCCAGCTTCAGTTGCTCCAGCGGTCCGAGCAGGAACGCGCCGGCGTTGTTGACCAGGATGTCCAACCGGCCCAGCTCGCCGGCGACCCGGTCGACCGCGCCGACCACGGCCGCCGGGTCGGCGCTGTCCGCCTGTACGGCGATGGCCCGCCGTCCCGCAGCCTTGATCTGGTCCACCACGTCATCGGCGCGCTGCTGATTCTGCTGGAACGTCAACGCCACATCGGCGCCGTCCTCCGCCAGGCGCAGCGCCACCGCAGCGCCGATGCCGCGACCACCACCAGTGACCAGAGCCACCTTGCCGTCAAGTGCGTTGTTCATGACAGCAGCCTGGCCGACAGGAGACCCGCCGTCTGGCGGCGATCGGACGGCGCGTTCTCCTCGCCGCACCACCTCGCGCGTCAGGTGGCCGCTGGAGACAGTTCCACCTCGCCGTGGCGTTTCGCCAGCCCGTCGATGTCGAGCCTGTCGGTCCTGTCGATCCCCTCATCCCGGTGACGACTAGACCTCACCGACCGCGGCGGCCTGGATCGATTTGCGCAGGGCGGGGCCGATCGGTCCGCTGAGCTTGGTGAGTTCCTGGATGCGCTGCTTGTTGGCGCGTCTGGTCCCACGGTCGAGGACGAGCGTCAGGTCGCCGGCGGCAACGATGGCCACGAGTGCGGCGTCGGCGGAGTCGATGCTGCCGACGGGTTGGTGCAGGGCGGCGTTGACCAGGTCGAGGAGTTCCGTGCGGACGCGGGGGTCGCGGAGGGGCACCCTGGTGGTGGGGAACAGCCCGAGGATCTTGCGGGGTTGGAGGTGGACCCAACCGCCGGCGCTGAGCTGCTGGCGTACCGCTCGGACGGTGGTGCCCTGCCTGTGGCCGATCCAGGACTGCCATGTGTGCGGCTTGGAGCCGGCGATCTCTTCGAGGAGCGCGTCGAGGACGGGATCGTGGCAGGGGTGCCGAACGTCGATGGCGACGCGGCCACATGCGTCGGTGAGGTGGCCGCCCCGGTACAGGTCGGCGAGGGCCGCGGCACGGAGCATGGCGCCCAGGTTGGTGCCCAGGCCGACGCCGCCTTTGTCCGGGTCGTAGGCCAGCACGAAGATGCGCTGGGGACGGCTGTCGGGTACGGCCACGTCATGCCTCCTTCGGCTTCCCGGTGGCGGGAGCTGCTGCGATTCCCTTGGTCATCGCCGCCTGGACGATGCGGATGGCCTCGTTGGTGTCGATGCCGACGCTGGCGATGACGGCGGCGTACTCGCCGGCGGCGCGGCTTGCCGCGTCAAGCCTTGCGACAAGTCAATCAAGGGCGTAGATCTCATGGCGCCGTCTTCACGGTCCACCAGCCCGTAGCGCACCTGCGGCACTCGTACGCCACAGGGCTGGTCTCGCGCGGCGCCCCCGTCCGAGGTCATCCAGCCTGCTGAAGCTCGTCTCGGGCCGGGTCGGCTGGCACGGCTGCGGCACTTCCCTGCTGTACTGCTGGCCTCACACGAGGCGCTGAATGCGGACCTTGGGCTGCTCGTTCCTGCACTGGTTATCGGAAGGGATCAAACGTCGATGCGGAAATGGACGGACAGTCGCGTGAACTGCGGTGACATGATCGGCGTGGTGACGGCCGGGGCTCCCTCCCCCTCTGCCGACACCCCATCGGCGTGCGGCTGCGCACCAAGGTCACGCGGTGCCGGATCCCGCGCAGCCGCCTTTGCGATGACGTTCGAGCTCATCGAATCCGCCCAGAAACGCTGGCGCGCGGTCAACGCCCCTCACCAGGTCGCTCTCGTGCGGGCCGGGGCCCGATCCGACAAGGGCGTGCTCGTCGAGCGCGAACAGTTCGCTGCGGCATGACCGACCCTGCGGAGAGTCCACTGCTGTTCCTCGATGTCGATGGGCCGCTCCTGCCGTTCGGGGACGGCCCGCAGCGCGAACTGTCAGGCGACGTGTCGACCTCGCATCTGTCGCGGCTCGACCCACAGGTCGGGCATCGTCTGGCGGCGCTGCCATGTGCGTTGGTCTGGGCCACGACCTGGGAAGAGGAGGCGAACACCGAGATCGCGCCCCGGATCGGGTTGCCACGCCTACCAGTCGTGCGCTGGCCGGAGGCCTCGGACAAGCACGAACGTGAGGACCAGTGGTTCGGACTTCACTGGAAGACCCGGACCGTGGTGGCGTGGGCGGAGGGACGCCCGTTCGCCTGGGTCGACGACGAGATCAGCGACGCCGATCGGGACTGGGTGTCCGCGCACCATCCCGGCCGAGCCCTCCTCCATCACGTCGTGGCATCGCGGGGCCTCACCGACGACGACTTCGCAGCCCTCGATCAATGGCTACACGCAGCCTGGGTCAACCACAGGATTTGACGATTGCTCCTCGCATGTAGGTCCTGTGCGCTCCGTGCGGCAACATCCATCCGCGTACGCACCCTCAGGGCGATGGTTCGCACTCGGCCGCCAGCGGCCGCCCTCGTCCCGGCTGGCTGCTGTCACCGATGTGGCCGACAGCAACAGGAGACAACTGACCGGCAGGCCGCAGGGGCGTCCACACGGTGATGGGCGGGACCGCATTGCGATCCGGGCCGTCGGCCCTGCTTCGCATAAACTCTCGTGACTGCTTCGTCCCTAGGAAGCCCCGTCCGTCGTTGAGCTGTGTCATCAGCAGGGGCTGAGCTGTTCGAACGGCCCACCGGAGTCCATAGGCGTCCGGCGCCGCCCGCGCCCGCCGTCACACACCGAGAGGGGTCAGATGGAGACCTGGCGTGTCCTGGCGGCTGTCATCATCGGCCCGGCTGTGAGCCTCCTAGGCGTCGCCCTGGCCACCAACTTTCGCGGGGTGACGGAGTGGCATATTCGGCGATCGATGTCCACGGCGAGCGTGCTACGGCGAGTCCCACCGTGGCGCTCGCTACCCGACGTCCCGCACGAGGAGCGTCTAGCGCGCTTCATCCTGCTGGAACGGGTGATAGGCGTAGCTTTCGCAGTGGCCGGCGTGATGATTTTGGTTGCTGTCAGCTACAGCGCCTTGACCGGTGAGCCGATAAAGACGGTGAAGTAGGCAGCTTCGTCTCGACCACCGACCCGCCCTTCAAGGAAGCAGGCCGGCTGCTCGTCCCGCCACGTCAAGCGGGCCTCGACTGCTCGTACGGCCGCTGCCGGAACAGACTGAGTCGGCTCCCGTGTCACGGACCGCGCCCCTCGGCGGACACCGCCCCCATGCTCGGGCCTTGCCGCGTGGCCCGGCGCGCACCTTCCCCGGCGCCGCGCTGGTCAGGCGCGGCGCGGCCGGCGCGCGCCCAGGCGGCGGCGCGCGCGGCCCGTTGCGGGCTGCCTTTAGACATACAGAAAGTTCTTCAAGACCGCCGGCAGCCGGCCGTGTCCTCCGTCGACTGATCGTGTGACAGTCGTCCGTCGACTGATCTGCGACGCCTCAGCGCGCTGATCGCAGCATGGGCGGGCAGCCGACCTGGCCTTCGAGCTGTCCGCGGAAACGCTCCTCGACGACCTCGGTCACGGCTTCGCTGTCGCCGCTTTCCGCTACCGTGAGCAAGGCACACTCCTGGTCCAACGAGATCCCGACGTGCCCCCAGCAGGCGGATCACTTTCGAGCCGGAAAACCGTTTGAGCCCTTCTTCCGCGTTCCCGTAGGTTGCCGATGCCCCGTCGCAGCGAGGACAGAGGACAAACCGCGTGACCCCGCCCGCTCTTTAGACCTGACGCCTTCTTCCGCGCATCTACAGGCCGACCCTCCCGTCGGTTCTGCCGGGCTGCCCGCGTGCGCCCGTTCATGCAGCGTTTGAGGCCGCGCGCAATCGGCCTCGTGTCAGGTCTTCAGAGAGATCATCATGTCTTCACAACCTCATACTGTGCTGCCCTGGATCGTTCGCCGGACCAGGCTGCCTCTGCTGTCGTTGCGGTGCGTGGACTGCCGGTCGGAGTCGGCCACCACCGGCGAGGGCAGGTTCCGCGTCAACGCCAACGGCAAGCTGCTGGACGTGTGGCTGCTGGTCCGTTGCGTGTCCTGCAATCGGACGAGCAAGCTCACCGTGCACGAGCGAGCGTCGGTCAGATCCTTCGATCCGGCGTTGCTCGACGGCTACCACGCCAACGATCCGGAGCTCGTGGCGGCCACGCTGCTGGATCCGCTGCTCGCCCGGCGCAACCGGTACGCCCTGGACTGGCAGGGGGCCTGGCACCTGGACACTCCGCCGGCACCGCTCGACGAGGCGTGGCCACTGCAAGTGGAGGTCGACTTCGAGGATCCGGTGCCGGTCCGCCCGGAGCGGCTCATCGCGCAAGGGCTCCGCCTCAGCAGAAACGAGGTACTGCGCCGGGTCAAGTGTGGCATTTCCCTGCGCCGTCCGACGAGCGCCGGATTCACTTTTGTCGTGATGATGAGCGACTCGATGAACTGATCTGCACTCCCAGCGGCTCGGGTCACAGCCGCTACCACGCCACATACGCATACAGCGGGAATCAGGAGTGGGGACATAGGCCGGCTCGCCCATGTCCCCACTTCTGACAACATCCGATCGTTGCCGTCTACCGCATTCTGGCTTGATCAAATGCACACAACTCGGCAGAGCCGTGAGCGCTGGCTATGCCCCGGAGGCCATGTACGCGGCGAGGATGTAGTTGGGGTGGCGGTCCAGGTCCTTGCGTGCTCGGTCGTAGCGCATGGTGGTTCTCGGGTCGGTGTGGCGGGCGGCGATCTGCACGTCGCGGAGGCTGACGCCGGCGTCGAGCATCGTCGTCACGAACGTGTGCCGCAGCATGTGGGGTGCATCCTCGGCATCCAGATCCCCGCCGCCGCCCGACGCTTCCTCGATGCCGTACTGCACCATGATGTGCAGATCCGCGGTGAGTAGATCCCTCGAGAAGGGATCGATGAAGAGAAGGGGACGATGAGAGGCAACGCCCGACCCGTACTTCATACTGGAAGGCAGTTCTCGTGGACGGCGCACCGGTTACCCTCAGCCCGTACGACCCGCAATGGGCTGTGCTGTTCGAGCAGGAGCGGGTCATCCTCGAAGCCGCTCTGGCGCAATGGCTGGTCGGGCCAGTCGAGCACATCGGCTCCACATCGGTTCCCGGCCTGGCAGCAAAGCCGATCATCGACATGATGGCGCCGGTGCGCAGTCTGTCAGAGGCGGTAGCCGCCATCGAGGTGGTCATCGCTCTCGGCTACTGCAACGGCATGCACCGTCCGGAGGAAGCGCACTACTTCTTCAAGCCGGAGACCGACAACTGGTGGGAGCGCACCTACCAACTCCATCTCACCGAGCCGACCTCCCTGCTGTGGCGGCGACGAGTCGCGTTCCGCGATGCGCTGCGGTGCCGGGCGGATTACCGGTCCCGGTACGAGCGCCTCAAGCGCGATCTCGCGCACGCGCACGGCGCTGACCTCATGGCCTACGCACGCAACAAGGACGACTTCGTCAACGAGGTCCTCGGCGCGCGCGACAGGACGCAAGCGCCGACCGTCAGCTACACCCGGAAACCCTGACGGTCTCTGACCCGCTGTGAAATGCCCATGCGTTTCTGTGTTCCTCCGGGTAGGGTCGCCACCGCCGCACTGGTCGGCCAGGGCATGGCGACGGCGATCTGCCCGCAGCCCTTCCGGCCGCACACAGCCCGCCGACCGATGTCGTGATGCTCAGCCGAAACCGGAGGCCCCCAGCGATGGCCCGAAAGACATATCAGGTCATCGTGCGTGGCAAGTTCGCGCCACTCGATGACGAGCAGCGGGCCGCGCTGCTCGCCAAGGCTGACGAACACGACGTGTTTCGGGCGAAGTTCACCGAGGAAGGCACCGTGACCTACGAGCGGTCCCTACTCGCCTTCACCTTCCGCTGCCTGGTCTCGGCCAACGGGGAGGACGAAGAAGCAATCGTGATTGGCAAGGCGGAAGCGCTCGCGGCAGCCGCCGTCTCGGGAATCGGTGCCGACTACCGCGACCTCAAGTCTGTCTCGACCGACCTCGACGACATCAAGATCCGCCGCCGACGGCAACACTGACACTCGTAGCCGTCGGGCTTCGCCACCGGCGCCCGAGAGGCGGCCCGAGGGTCGCTGCATCTCCGTGACGGCGATGACGTCCGGTACCTGGACTCGGTGCGGACCTCCGGCGCGGGCGGAACCTGGAGATCGGAGACGGTGCCGACACGGTGGACTTCGGCCTCAACCCCAACCAGATGCGGGAGCTGCACGACGCGCTCACCGCCACCATCACCGCTGACGACTTCGCCGACGCGCCCGGCGCCTACTGGCCCAAGGAGAACGTCGAGCGGTACGTCGACTGGTCCGACTTCGAGCACGAGCACGGCTTCAGCCTGGAAGCCGGCGACGGGCATCCGCATGGTGAACCTCACCCTGCCCCTCAAGCAACTGCAGGCACGGCGCGACCAGCTCGCCGCTTGAACCTCATGATCGAGCGCCGCGACGGCGGCGGGTGGGCGCTGCCCGACGGCCACATCGAGCCGGGCGCGAAGACCGCGGCCGACCCGGCGGGCCCGGGATCTGACCGAAGAAGCCGGGCTGGTCGCCACTCTCACCGACCCGCGGGTCGAGTTAATCGATCATCAAGAAGTTCCGGAGTCACGGCAACGTTTGCTGGGGTCGAGAGCGTAGGTAGTGGCCGTGAGATTGGAACTGAGGGCGCGGGTGGCTGATGCATGATCGCGAGGATAGGGAGGTGACAGCCTTTGTACGGGCGCGCTACGGTTCGCTGCTCCGGACCGCCTTCCTGCTGTGCGGAGACCGAGGGAAAGCCGAGGATCTGGTCCAGACGACGTTGGCCAAGACGGTTGTGGCGTGGCCTCGACTGCAACGCTCAGAAGGCGTCGATCACTACGTTCGGCGCATTCTAGTCAACACCTTCGTGACCTGGAGGCGGCGCCGATCCTGGTGGGAACAGCCCTTGGGTCGGCTGGTGGAGAGTCAGGCACGCGACGAGTACGTGGGGGTGGAACAGCGGGACCTGCTCCGCCGGGCGTTGGACGGGCTGCCAGCACGACAGCGTGCTGCCGTCGTACTGCGCTTCTACGAGGACCTGTCCGAGCAGGACACGGCGCACGTACTGGGTTGTTCGGTTGGCACGGTCAAGAGTCTTTCATCAAGGGGTCTGCAGGCTCTGCGTAGGCAGTGGGTTGAGGCCGACGCTGCTGCTGATCAAGAGGTGCGCTATGCATAACACGATCAAGTTGCGTGACGGCCTGGCAGACCTGGCCGAGTCGGTGGTACCGACCGAGGGCTATGAAGGCAAGATCATGCGGCGGGCGGACCGGCGTCGAGGGCGGCGGCGTATCGCCGCCGGAGCCGCGACTGCCGTGTGCGTGGCGGTGCTGGTCACGATGTTTCGGGTTGTCGGATTCGGGTCCACACCGCAACTCGCTGCACCGCTGCCGGATGGCCCGTTTCTGGGGTGGTCCCCGGTGGGAGACGTGGACGCTGGCCTGGTACGTGAGGCCACCGGCGTCTGGGACCGTACCAACTCGGCAGGCCCGCACACTGATGTTCGGGCCCTTGTCGCGACGCGCCATCCACGCCTGCGCTCGACGGTGGTCGTCCTGCAGGGATACGACAAGCAGGGCGACGCGCGGTTGGCGTTTTTCACCGGTGATCTTGGTGCGGCGGACGCCTTGCGGATGCGGGTTGATCGGCCGGTGCCCGACCCGGTGAAGACTCAGGTGATAAGTCTGGTCAGTCCACGGTTGTCCGGAGCCGTCGGCGAAGTCAGTGATGACTCCGCGGGTACCTATGCCATTGCCCTCGCCATGCCGGGCGTGACAGCGGTGCGGGTGTCGAGTACCGCAGTCGATGATGAAATGATCCAAGAACCGGACGGACCCACGAGTCGTCTTGTGGTAAAACGGTTCCCGCTCGCTGCGACCGCGCAGACGACGACGATCGCGGGGTTCATCAAGCCGAAGCGACCGTTCGCCAGCCTCACGAGAGTATTCGAGGTGCCCGGTGAGGACGGTGTGGACGGCGACGCGCGAGCCGTACCCGCTGAGGTGGTCGGCAGGAACGGCCAACAGATAATCGTGGCGTTCCCAAAGGATCAGGGAGTCCGGCGAGGGCAACTGGCAGTCGTCGCCGAAGGTTTGGTCGGACGCGTAACGGCAGTCGATACCGTCCGCGGCGAAGCCACTGTCGACCTCGTTACCAGCACCGGGTTCGCCGGCCAGGTGTACACGAATATCAGTAATGTTCCGGGTTCCGTACGGGGCACCGGCGGAAAGCTCGTCATGCAGGGCGTTCCCGCAGACGGTGAGGTTTACCAGACCAACCGTGTCTTGATGCCGGATCCGTCCCAGCAGAGCAATCAGGTTGGCGCTGTCACGATCGGGCGAGCGTCTGCGGACAAGGCGGCAGGCGCGACCACGGTGGAGCTTACGCCAACAGCCGACCTTGCCAACCTGACCAGATTGTCGATCATGACGCCATCCGCCCCCTGACGGCGCCCCGCCGACGCAAGGATGCGCGGAGGCGAATCGCCTTCGCGCATCCTCAACAGGTCCGTAGATCAGTAGTGGACCGAGCCGCTGCCGGAAGCCTTTGCGATGTCACCGCCGCTCCCCGGCTGCTGGCTCGGCCGCCAATAGGCTCGCTCGCGCGGTAACCCGGTAACGCCCGGTCAGCACCGATCAACGTGCGAGCCTCCCCGCTCTCCTTCGGGAGGGCCGGGGGCCCGTTTCGCGCTGTAGTTGATGTACGTCAATTTCTCTGGCAGGCTCGGCATTCGGATCGAACAGAGTGGAGCTCGCATGTCTGCACTTCGTCGGGTCGTCGCAGCCACAGCGCTGGTCGGGGCGGTGTCCGCGTCCGTCCTGCTCTCCGGGCCTGCGGTCGCCGCCGAAACCAAGTCCTTTTACGGCAGGGGAATGAACAACAACTACTTCACGGCGCTGACCAACGCCAACAACGCTGCGCGTTCCCTTGCCAGCGCCGACGGCTTCGACCCGGACACGCAGTGCAGCCACGGTGGAAGCTTCACGACGCAGCCGTGGCCGGGCCTCTACTCGGTGCTGGCGCAGATCAACTGCACCCGCTGAGTATCCAAATCAGGAGCCTTCGGGGGCAGTCTCGCCCGGCTCCGGGGAACGCTTCGTGTAGCAGCTGCGTCGGGTAACGACCAACGCCGACGCAGCCTGCGGGCTGGACCAACCGTCACCTCCAGCGGCGGGGCTCGCGGGCGTCCCTCATGCGAACGGTTGGGTGGCTCTCATCCTGTTGGCCCACCAACCCAGCGGCCCTGCTCACCTCCGGGTGGGCGGGGCCACTTCGTGCTGCCTGGACCACCTCACCGCCCAAGCGCGGCGTCACGTGCTCGCCCTCCGACGCGTACTCGACGAACACCGGCCGCGGCCGACGGGCGGGATCAACGCATCCGCGACGCGTTTGCTTATGATCCGCTGACGCCTAACGACGGCTGACGACAGAATCAGCAAGAGCCACCCCCGTCCGAGGGTGGCTCTTCTGCGTTATTTCGATGGTGGGCGATACTGGGATCGAACCAGTGACCTCTTCGGTGTGAAGCAGGACGCCGCGCCGACTCTGACCTGCAGAAACGAGAACTCGCAGGTGGGCGCGGGTGCAGTTGAGTGCCGTTGCGTGCTGTTGGATGCAGCTGAACGCCGTTCAGCGCGCCCGCCTTCCCCACGTGCTCCCCGATCCCCGGCGGGCGACCGCGGCGTCGCCCGGCGCCTCGGCACTTCGGCAGGTCCAGGAGAGAGCACCGCGGCGCGCGCACGGTCAGCGGCAGATCAGTGCACCTGACCTTGGTCTGTGCCGGCGTTCAGGGGCGTGGAGTGCCGTCCCACCTCCAAGATGTCCGCGCCGGCAGGCCGGGTAGGTCCGCCCGGCCGGTAGCCCAGAGGAGCGTCAACCACGGCTCGCCGGTTGACGGCACGGAGGGGAACAGCCGGCGCAGCGCTCCCGTACACAGATTGGCAGGGGGCGACCACGTCAGGTCCAACCCGGCGGCCACGTCGTACATGTGGACCAGGACCTCGACCACGCCCATCGCGGCGAACCCGGAAGGGTCGGATAGACCGTACGCGTGAAACGACCGCCGGTCCGGCGGCACGGCATCGATCATGGCCGCCAGCATCGCCCCGCACGCCTCGAAGACCTGCACCAGCCCGGATGGCCCCTCAGCCGGGTCCACGAAGATCGTCAAGGGCGGGCCACCCTCGCGGCGTCGCTGCCAGCCGAACGGTACGTGGGTACGCGTGGACGGATGCGCGGGACCGAGTTGCGCGGCGTACCCGAAGAGATCGTCGCTCATGTGCTCGACCGTCTCCCAGCAGCTCCACTCCAGTCCGCCAGCTGGCTTCTGCCAGTCGAGATGGGTGGCCGCCGCCAGAGTCTCGCGGGCAAGCTCGACAGCGCGCGTCACGTCGTCTGCGATCATCCAACAATTACGGAGGCGAGGCCGGGCCTGAAGCAACCCCATTTCCACGCTCGTCGACGAAACACGATAGCGAAACAGCCACAGCACTGATCTCGGCATGACGGCGCTCCGTGGCAGATCCGCTTGACGCGACTAATCCGTGAAGAGCGCGGCGAGCCTCGGCAGACGCCGACGGACCTCGCCGTCGTCCTCGAAGTCCCAGCCCTGGCCGAGCTCCGGGTATCTGCCAGTGACCGCGCTGGGCAGCTCCATGCTCCCTGATACGACCGCGTACGCGTCCCATACGACGCCATACATGGATTCGCATTCAAGATCGAACCCGCCGTCGACGGCAACGCGTTGGACCACCGGCAGGTCGGCGAGCGTATCCGGGTCTGCCACAGCGCGTTCGAACGTCTCACGCCCCTGCGTGAGCAGCCAGCCGCGGAAGTACTCGAAGCCGTCGTCGGAGCAACCGCCGTTGATCAGATAGGCCGCCTGCCACAGATCCCACCCGTACGACTGCGCACGCAGATCCCACAGCGGCTGCGCCAGTTCCGCGATCCTGTCGGCTGGCAGGGCAGCCAGCAGCCGCAGTGTCTGCTCGGCGACGTCCTCGGCGTCCGAGGGGTCGGCCGCAGACTCCCGTGCCTTCGCCACCACGTTCCAGAACTCGTCAACACTCATGGCGCGGGAGTATGGCAGCGGTCTCCGACTTCGCCGCCCACCATTCGCCGTCGTGCCCTTTCCTGACCGCCCGTCTAGCGCACCGAGCCCTGGAAGATGAGCTGATCGCGGCAGAAGCGGATGCCTCGACATCTGGTGGTGATGCCGGTGACGGATCACAATGAGCCGGTCGGCGAGGAAAATCGGGCAGGGAGCAAGCGGTGGAGCAATTTGCAGTCATGGTCAGCGCCGGCTCGTTCAGTTCAGGTGACGGTGGTGCGATCCGGTTCCCACACCGGTGGACCCCTGAGGGCGTCACGGTCGAGGCGGACTTCACCGGGGCCCACCTGTTGCACCTCGCTGCGGCTGGATGCGTCCTGAACGACATATACCGGGAGGCAGGCGAACTTGGCATCCGCATCGACGGGGTACGTGTATCGGCTGAGGGTGGGTTCGACACGCAGACGTGGATATCGAGCGGCATCACCTATCAGGTCGAGCTGAGCTCACCCGCGTCCGTCGAGGAACTTGCCGTGCTGCTGGATCGCGTCGACGATGTCGCCGAGATCCCGCGGGCGATTCGAGCCGGGGCCACGGTACGGAGAAGCTGACTTGCCCCTTTGTCCGCGATGCTCACACCGATCGACCCACCACGGTTAGCAAACCGATTGCGTTGGCTTCACCATCCGCGAAGCGTCGACACACCCGATCAGCGGCATGAGCGAGCACCTGATCGAGCACGCGTTCACACGGTCCCTCGGTGCGAGCCTGGCGTGCCTGAGAAGTTGTTCGACCACCCAGGCCTGTCGGTGCACGGGAAGGCAACCACAGCGTGAGCCGGGATGTACTCAACGGCGCCGCCGGCCAACTGGCGGAAATGCTGACCGCCGGCCCGGCACCCCACCGCCGTACGCGTTCCGGTCGACTGACCGACGGCCACCGGCGCCCGTCCGTGACCGTGCGGACAGCCGGAAACGCCGTTTCTCCGATTGGCGTTCGCTGCGTAGGATCTCCGGCGATCAAGGGGGATGGAACGGTGGGCGATTTCCAGCAGTTCGTGACGGATGTGACTTCGCGTCTGTCCACGATGTCCAGGGGTGAGTTGTACGTCGTCGGCGACGGTCTCGACCGGGACTCACTCTGGCTCACCTTTCTCGATTCCTTCCCCGCCGGCACCAATCTGCGGTTCCGTGAGCGATCCGAGTACGACTGCTCGACCTGCCGCGGTTTCATCAAGCACTTCGGCAACGTCGTCGAGATCCACGACGGGCGGGTCCGTACCGTCTGGTCCGGCGTGTCGGCATCCGACCCGGTCTTCTCCCCCGTCGCCGCCGCTCTGGACGAGTTCGTTCTTTCGCTGCCGTTGTCCACGATCTTCCGGTCCACTCAGGCGCAGTACGGGACGAAGACCACCCGAACGCTGCGCGACGGCCAGGTCGAGGTGTGGCACCACCTGCACGGCCGGGTGGAGAAGCGGCATCGCATCGAGGACGTCGGCGCGGCACAGGGCAACTTTGACGCCGCGGTGCAGGTCTTCCAGCGTGGCCTGGCCGAGCTGACCCGGCACGCTCTGGACACCGTCGTCGACCTCGTCGACGACAACGCCCTCTACCGCGGCGCGGAGCATCGCCGGGCGGTGACCGAGTTCCGCTCGCTGCAGAACCGGTGGACCCAGGCGACCGATCGACGTGCCTTCGTCTTCGCCAACGCCATGAACCCGGCGGCCCGGTTCCGCAACACGGTGATCGGCACCCTCGTCCAGGATCTCTCCGCGGGCGTCGACCTGGAGCAGGCGGTCCGGTCGTTCGAGGCTAAGGTGGCGCCGCAGAATTACCAGCGCCCCACGGCGTTGATCACCCCGGGCATGGTCAAGGCCGCCATGAGGACCATTGCCGAGCTGGGTATCGAGGAGTCGTTGCAGCGACGGTTCGCCAGGCTGTCCGACGTGTCGGTCACCAATGTGCTGTGGGTCGACAACGACGCCCAGGCACGGATGAAGGACGGCATCGAAGGGCTGCTCATGCAGGCGGCCACCACCCGGTCGTCAGGTGTGCTCCTTCGCGACGCCAAGCCGGAGGAGATTCCGGTGGTCTCCTTCATGAAGGACATCCTGCCCGGCGCCGCCACCATCGACCTGTGGGTTGCCAACACCTACGAGCCGCACCTCGTCAGCCTCACCACCGGCAGGTGCCCGGCTGCTCCGCGGTTGTTCAAGTGGGACAACGATTTCGGCTGGTCGTACGGCGGCAACGTCACCGACTCGATCAGGGAGAAGGTCAAGCGGGCCGGCGGCAACGTCACCGGCAAGCTGCGGGTGAGCCTGTCCTGGTTCAACCACGACGACCTGGACCTGCACGTGTACGAACCCAACGGCGACCACATCTGGTACCAGGAGAAGCGCAACAAGCTGGACGTCGACATGAACGCCGGCGGGACGCTCTCCCGCGAGCCGGTGGAGAACGTCACCTGGACCGACCGTGTCCCCGACGGTGAGTACCGGATCGAGGTGAACCAGTACCGCAAGCGGGACAGCACCCAGGTCGGCTTCGTGATCGAGACCGAGAGCAACGGAAAGACCGAGCATTACAGCCACGAGCGCGCGGTCGGCCACAAGGAGACCGTCGAGGTGGGCCGGATGACGGTTGCCGGCGGGGTGATCACCGCTTTCCGGCCGGGTAAGGACGTGCTGCCGGGCAGTGCGGGCAAGGAGTTGTGGGGCATCACCACCGAACAGTTCGTACCGGTGTCCACCATCATGTACTCGCCGAACTACTTCGACGACAACGAGGTTGGCAACCGGCACTACTTCTTCATTCTGAAGGGGTGCGTGAACGACCAGCCGACGCGGGGGATCTACAACGAGTTCCTCCGCAGCGACCTGCAACCGCACCGCAAGGTGTTCGAGGTTCTCGGCGACCGCACCAAGTGCGAGCCGTCTCCGGATCAGCTCTCCGGCCTCGGCTTCAGCTCCACGGTCCGCAGCTCTGTGGTCGCCAAGGTGACCATGACCGGCGGCCGGCGCCGCCTCATCAGCATCCAGTTCTGATTCCCTACCCAGATATTTCAGAGAGGCTACCGTGACCATTTTCGAGAAGGCCACACGGGAGAAGTTCCGCTATCCGTCGGCCAAGGGACTGCTGACCACGGAACAGCTGTGGGAGCTTCCGCTGACCGCCAAGTCCGGCTTCAGCCTCGATGATGTGGCCAAGGCGGTCAATGCTGAACTCAAGGCCGTCGACACCGAGTCGTTCGTGGCCACCGAGGCCAATCCGGCCAAGGCAACCTTGGAGACCAAGCTGGAGGTCGTCAAGCACGTCATCGCCGTCCGCCTCACGGAGGACCAGGCGGCGAAGGCGGCGGCGGCCAAGAAGCTGGAGAAGGAGAAGCTGCTGGCGGTCCTGGCCCGCAAGCAGGACGCGGTCCTGGAAAACCTGACCGAGGCAGACCTACTGGCCCGAATCAACAACCTGTAGCCCGCCGACAATCAGCGTCTGCCAGCGGACCCGCACATCGCCGAGAAGTACGGTCGCCATGCAAGACCTGTGCGGCCAGGCCGGCGCTGACGGCCACTTCTCGGCGAACTCACATCGGTACAACAGCGACCGCGACGCCCCCTCACCGGCATGACCGTGCATCGCGTCCGGCACGACCAACGCCTGATCAGCGGCTCTAGACTAGAAGACGACGTCGTGAGGGGCGGGTCTCGCCACCGGGGCGTTGCAACCGCAGAATAGTGGGGTGACTTCGGAGGCCGCCCTCGGCGAGGTGTTGCGCAGCGCCGCCCGAGTTCGGGTAACCAATGGTGGGGTGTCTGGTGTCCGGGTGCTGGGCGAGGATGTGCTGCTGGAGGTGGCTGAGCCGGCGGCAGTTCGCCAGCTGATCCAGGCCTTGGCCGTCAAGCAGACGACCGACGGGTACTGCATGTGTCACGGCGACCTCGCCTTCGAGTTCTTCGACCGAAGCGGGCGGCTGACTGCAGCCGTGGGATTTCATCACGCCACCTACCTGCGCTGGTCGGGCTGGGACGACGACGCCACGCTGTGCGATGGCGGCGCGGTGCTGCGCTGGCTCGCTGAGCAGGGGGTCGAAGGTCCGTTGGCGCAGGAGGAACAGCGGCAATGGGAACGCCACGAGCAGCGGCTCGCGGAGCAGCGGTGGAGGGCCGCTGCACCCGCCGCAGTAAGTGACCTACTTGATGTGGCAGTGGCCGCCGGCAGCACCGACGGACTTCTTCCCGAGGGGATACACCGGCTGGTCGCCCAGCGCCTTGAAGAAGCGATTCCGGATCGGGTCGAGCGGGCTGGCCTCATGCTTGCCTGGTTTGGCTCGGGAACAGGGCGCTGTTCCGGCTTCCCAGTACACGAAGCATTGCCGGAACCGGCGCTCGCCGAAACACCGATCGCCTACCTCATCCAAGCCATGCAGGTCTACCCCACGGACGCTCGCATCGACGCTGGCGCCGTGCGGCACCTGTGCGGCTGGAAGACCCGCAAACAGCAGGCGAGGGATATCGCCAAAGTCCCGGCGGAGCTACGGATACGCCTGCTGATGGCAGCGAGGGAGTCAGGCGACGACGACAAACGCCGCCGGGCGGAGCGATGGCTGAGCACACCTTCGAGACACCGGCAACGGTAACGTGAAGGAACTGGCCATCGTCGCCCTCGATAACGTCCTCGCAACGTCTCCCTGGCGTGCCGTCGAATGGAACGATGCCTCGAAAGGAGAGCAATGGCGCCGGAACATTATCGCGCTACGGAATATCCTCGACCCGAAGCAGCGAGAAACGCTCTTCGAGAAACGAGGCCCACACTTCTGCCACCGGCCGGCAGCGCGCTGAGTAACCGACCGCAGCACTGAACCCTTCCGGTCGTGCCGAGATCAGTGCGTCGTGCGATCTCCTGCCAAAGAGGGCCGCACCGAACTCCTCCAGCAGTCCTACCTGTCCGACTGCGGCCGGTGTGCCAGCTCGATGGCGTAGGTGTTGGTCATCTCAATGTCGGCGATCGCCTGCATAGCGGCCGCGGACCCACCTCGGTCGCGAAGCAGGCGCGCCAGAAGATACAGGGCGATCTTGTCACCGCGCTGGGCACGCTCATGTAGTACACCGTCGCGGCCTTCCTCGTACAGGAACCGGTTCAGCTGGCGCCGCGCGTGCACGTCGATCTCGGCCCGATCAACCAACTCGTGCAGCAATCCGGCCTTGACGAGCAGATCCATGTGCCACAGGTGTGCGTTGTGCCGGTAAGGGTCGTGGCTGTAACACTCGGCGAACTCGCCAACCAGGGCGATCGCCGTAGTCCAGTCACCGCGCGCTTCGGCCGCTTCCGCCGATGCCTGGTCGAACCACGCTGTCACCACACCAGTATGGCCCTCCTGTCGCGGTGCGCTCTTCTGCCGCGTACGGCGCTGCGCGGAGCGTGATGCCCTCGGATGCTGCAGTGCTCACCCGGCGTTCGCCAGGTTCTCCGAACGGCGGGATAAGACAGGGCGGTGAAGGTGCGCTGGGGTGCCTCGCTCATCCACCGCGTCGTACGAAGCCTGCCACCGAGGCCGGCAGTTCGTCCTGCGGCATGCCCTCGTAGCCAGGACGGGCGAAATCAAAACAAGAGCACGACGCGGTCGCTGGAGCCGTAGTTCCACGCCTCATGCGTGACGGTGTCGTCGAAGACAAGAGTCTTACCTTCGCGCCACTGCCGGGTCTCGTCGCCCACTCGCAGTGCGCAGTCCTCAGGCACGACCAGCCCGAGATGCGCACGGTAAACGGTCGTAACCCACCCCTGATGTGGCTTGATCTGGGTGCCAGGAGCCATCCGAGAAAACCCAGCGGTCGTCAGGCGAGGAACCTTCGTCAACGCGGAGGCAGTATCCGGGCACGCTTCGAGCGCGCCCTCAATCCGTTCCCCGAAGGCGACAAGCCCGTACACGCTCCAGCCCTGGCCGTACATCTCGCGTTGCACCCACGGCTGATAGGTCTTCCGCGGCAGAGCAAGGCACTCATCCCGGATGGCCTCCCACCGTGCCCGAAGATCGGCCAGGAAGGGAAAATGCCGCTGATCCAGGAACATGAGAGACCATGATGCACCAACGACGGATGATGCGGGCTACGGCGCCGCCTCGTGACGATCGTGGCCCTCGTACGCACCTCCAGCGGTAGACGCACGCTATGCCGCCGACCGGGCGTCAGGGTGCATCACCTGAGTGAGATCAGGTGACGCGCTCGCTTCCGCCAACAGGCGAGCACCGGAGGCGCTACGCCCACGGTGGGATGTACCGGCTCACGTACTCGCGAGCACGGGGAAGCGGGTCGCGCCAATACTGATACGGCATACGGGAGTGGTGCTCCTCGCAGAACTCAGCGAGACCAACTGTGATCTTGACACGCTCCAGCGGGCGGCCTTCGAACTCTGTGTTGACCGCCAGCAACTGCGGCTCGGGATGCCAGCCTGAGTGGTCGAACGCCCAGCCGTCCCAGACCGCGTAGACGTGGAAGACCTGCCGCTCGGCAGCGAAGCGCACCGCCGCTATCTCAATCGACCGGTCCGCGTAGAACTCTCGGCATACCCAGGCGAGGACATGACACGCCCCGGCAGCGAAGAAAGCCTGGTCTGTCCGCTCCCATGCGACGCGCTGGTCCGATCGCTCGATCGGCGTCCGACGAAACGTTCGCGCTGCTATTGCTGTCATGACAGGGACGTTAGTCACTGGCCCGACGCAGTCGCTCATGCCGCGATTCGGGCGGCGCCCACGTCCACCGGTTACTCATCGTGAGCAACGGACGTGCGTCGCCGGGCGACCGGCGCCGCAAGGTCCCCCAGGGCCACTCGCCCAGGCCTCTGCACATTTGGCGTACCTGGCTCTGCGGAACCCCCGTACGCCGACAGCGTTGCGGCCAGCGGGCGGCCCAGTCGGTCAGCGTCTTGTATGCGGCGGCGTTGACGGTGATCCGCCTTCAGCCTGTGCGGCGAACTCGGCAGCGGGTTCTGGATAGCCGAATGGGGCTACCCTGACATCGGCGTTTACATCGTCGACTGCCCGTCAGCGGGCCACGACATGATCGCCCTCGACTACCGCTGCCCCGGGGAGCCGACAGTCGTGCACGTCGATCAGGAGTGGAACTACCAGATCACCGTCCTCGCTCCCGACTTCGAGACCTTCCTCAAGGGCATCGTCAACGGATCCGAGTACCGCGACTGATCACGGATCTGTCCCCCCATGCGGAAATGAGGCCGTACCGCCGGGCGCGTACAGGCACCTTTCTGGCTCGGATGGGTAGTAGCGATGTCAGCGAGGCGGCCAAGACCGCTTGTCACAGGATGAGTACGGCAGCTCAAGCGCCGACTTTGGCAGGCCCGACATGCTGGTGATTGTGGCTTCCTCGCTCCCGGTCAAGCTGACGACTGTTCTACTCGTGGCGCTCGCCCTGGCGGGATGCGGGTCCGATGCCCCCGCCCCGGAGGATGCCACCCGAGCGGCCAACTCCGGCGTGGTCCGGCAGGCAAGCGCGTCCGTTGTATCCCAGCTCGACAAGATCCTGACAGGTGTCGCCGAGCGGACACCGGGGATGCGGCCGGTGGCGGCATCGACATCCGACAGCTGCCTAGCCGGCGACACGAACGGCGTCTTCCCGCATGACTCCTACCGCCTGCAGTGCAGCTGGGGTGAGACGAGGTACTTCGCCGTCCGGGGAGACCTGCCCGATGTACGGCGCCAGTTGGATGCGGCGGCGAAGCAGATTGGGTTGATGGCGGTCAGCGGCGAGTCGTTGCAGGACGTGGAGGCCAACCTCGCGGCCGGCGGCACGACTGATGATGGGCAGCTCCTGTCGCCGCCGACGTGGACCTACGTCGCGCCGGGGTACGACGGTCCGCTCCACGTCAGTTGGTCGCAGGCGACTGACTCCAGAGCCAGTCAATATCCCGTGGAACCCCGCTGGCCCCTGGTCTTTCAGGACGACCACCCGGTCGACCTGGACTCGCTATGGAACGGTCCGCTGCCGGGGGCAGAAGTACCTCATCTCGATCACTTCGTCGGTGACCTATCACGAGGTTACCTGGCCCTCCTGACGCTGACGAGGGCGGCGAAGTCCTCACGATCTTGTTCGTAATTGCCACGGGGTACCGCCGTCTTCCTGTCTTGGTTGGCCACCTACACGGTCACCTCGGCCGCTTCAGGGCGTACGGCGTACGTGCCTCCGCGCCCGCCGTGTTCGGGTCAGTCTGGTTCGGGCATCAGGCCTTGCGCGCGGAGTTGTTCCACCTGACTGGCTGGTGGTGGCAGCGGGTCGTGGTCGGAGGGGCGGGGTCCTTCCGGGCGTCCGGGCCTTACCGGATAAAGGTTTCGAACCTGGGTCACCCGGCACGCCACACCGCTGACCTCGAAGTCGTCGGTCCGTTGCGGACGATGCGCCCGCGCGGGCGCGCACGTAAGCCGCCATGAACTCTTCGATCGGGGTGTCGACGTCGCGTGCAATGTCGGCAATGGCGAAGGACTCCGCGTCCCGGGCGGTCTGCGGCGTCGGGTAGGTGGTGAACGAGCGGGGACGCCACCTGCCGTCGACGTGCTTCCCGACGATGAACCCGACCGGGAGCAGCACCACGTTCGGGTGCGTGGACACCGCCCGGCACGAGTCGGCGTACACGTCCTCAGGGAAGGAGGTCGCCGTTAGGACGCCGAGACCAACTCCATCCGGACGAGGGCGTCGGTGAGCCCCGGTGCCCGCGGTCGGGTCGATGACGAGGCCGTCCATCGGCGACGTGGTCCGCTCCGCCTGGCCCGGCGGGTACGGGTCGGCATCGGTGGGCCGGGGCGGCTCCGCTCCATCCGGATGAACGGCTGCGCCCGGATGATCCGGTAAGGACGGCCACTGAAGGTCAGCTCATTGACCGGCTCCCAGTCATGCACCTCGTACGCCCTCTCGTACGCGACCCGCACGGCCGCGTTCTCGACGGTCTGCGGCGTCTCGCCGAACAGGCGCCGAAGTGCGATGCGAGACAGTCGCGGGCGTGCTGCGGCTCGTCGGCGTCGAGCCGCACGATCCGCCACCGGCCCTTCACCTCTTCGGCCGCGCCGAAGAGGTGAAGGGCTCACATCAGCGTGGGATAGGTGACCGAACGGCATTGGGCATCATCCTCGGAGACCGCCGATACCGGATCGTCCCGCTGCTCGATGGTGATCAGCAGGTGCTCAGGCACCCGCTTGTCGTGATGGACCATGTACGTAGTGTTTGCTATCCATTGCCGAAACGCCGCACCTGATCGTGACCACACGGCCTACGAATCGTCGAATGGGCGTGGGCAACCAGGGCCGCTCCCATGGGTCGAGCTCGCGTTGCTCGTCCCATGGTTGATCGGCAACAGCCACAACCGACCGCTAAGCCTTGAACGACTTCGCAGCAATTGACGCGTCAAAGTGGTCGGCCAAGGCCCGCCAGAGCACCGAGAAGTGGGTACACGACCCAGCCTGGTGGACCGGCGTGTGGGCGGCCCACCGGACCAGCAGCCGTCGGCCAGGCTGCTGGCCCGTAGCCGGGGAGCCTTGTCCTAACCTGGGGCTGTCAGCGGCATGTTCAGCTCCTTGATCAGGTGAGGAGCGACGATTAAGCCGTTGCCCCGGTAGTAGTGGCCGCCGGCACGCCTGCCTCGGTCAGCCACCGGACGAACGCCTGCTCCCATAATAAGGGCCGAACGCCACGAGGCCCGTTACCGGAGTTCCGGAAACGGGCCTCGTGACCTGCAGATACTTACGGTGAGCGATACTGGGATCGAACCAGTGACCTCTTCGGTGTGGACTGTCGGCGAGTCGGCCGGATCGGGTGTTGTCTGAGTTCATCCGGCCTGCTGGCGCTCGTCTCGGCCCGGTTCGGCTGGCACGGATGCTGTACTTCACTGCTGTACTGCTGCCAGCAAGACAGGTCCGTGAGCAGCCGCCCTCTACCGTTCCTCCTTCTGGCCCGGTGACTGCTCAAGTTGAAGTTCTCGCTTGCGCTGCTCCTCACGAAGCCGCTCAACATTATGCGCAAAGAGCCGCAGCCTTTCCGCCTCTTGTTCATCGCCATAATCCGCGTAATCATAAAGACGAAATTGGGTCGCATTGTAGTGCTTCTCAATCTCGTCTGCGGTTGATTGAAGATTATACCCACGTTCACGGAATTTGAAGTATGCCGCCAAGCCTGCAGTTATGCTCACAAAGGCAGTCAGAACAGTGGAGAACCAACTTAACGGGTGCGCCCCGGCCATTGCAGCAGTCGTCGTGGACGCAGCAATAGAACCAACGATGATCACGGCCTGGATAGAGTTATGTGTCCGCAGATTTCGTGACGCGCGACCGCGGAAGCTGGCTACAATATCTTTCGAGGCTTCACGATAAAGCCTCAGGGATTCCACCGAATCGGAGGGGAGACGAGTGGCAGCACTTTGCCGATCGTGGCCCAGGTTCCGGACCTCTAGATCAAATTCGACAATCTTCCGCCGATTGGTCAACGCTAGATAGCCGATTGAGACACAAAGAACCAAGAGTGCCAGCAACCCCACGTAGCGGGTGAGCACCGGCTTCTCTTGCCAAAGCCCAACTACTACCGAATATGCAAGGAGAGAGATAAGCGCCAAGCCGGATAGCAGGACCACCCAGTAGATAAATTGAGTTGAGCGAGCTGACCGGAGGCGGTCTATGGCTAGCTCATACTCCTTGCTGATGCTTCGATACTCTTCTTGAGGATCATGGGGGGCGGTCACAGTCGCATCTCTCCACGGTCTACTAGGAGCAGGGGAAGCGGGATAGCTTCGCTCATCCCTCCTTTGCCGTCCAGCATATTGTCGTCTATGCGTCAGAAGTTCGTTCGGGTTAGCTCCTTCGCTGCATATGATGGGACAACGAGGTCCACCGACCAGAGAAATCGGGTAAAGTTACGCCCATGTATGCGCACACGTTAATAGACGTAAGTGGCAACACTCGATGCAGCCTCCACGTCTGGAAGAAATCCCGCTCCCTCTTTGGCGCTTTCAATGAGGCGTTTATCGGCTTCACCGGAACCGGTTACCGACTTCTTGCCGCCTCTCGCGGTGAGGACACTTCAGACGCTGCGCGGAACTGGGATTCTGCAAGTTTGGTGTTGCGCGATGAGGTCGGTAGCGAGCTATGGCTAGACGGGTGCAAGTCTGGCTTTACGGGCGAGGGGGCCGCCGGATCTGGGTACATCCTACATAAGGAGGGATTCCGCTCCGAACTAGTCGATCTCGTGCCTCTCTGCGATTTTTTGCACCTCCGACGAGACGCCGATACTCCCCTAGCCGTTCAATATAGTCGTGAGCGCGTGAAGGCACGTGGCAACCGGCCCGAAGAGCCTCTGTGGTCTCAACACATTCAAAGGCTAATCGCAAACGGCTACTTTAAGGACTTGGAAGAGGCTTGAAGGCCGCCAGCTTGGTGATTCGCTCAACAGGGCAGCAGAAAGGCCACCTTCATCAATGAGAGGTGGCCTTTGACCTGCGTGAGCGATACAGGGATCGAACCAGTGACCTCTTTGGTGTGAACGACGATCTCGCCTGCTGTCGCACGTCGACCGATAATGTCCGATGTCGTCTCGATCGCCCCGGCTACCGTCGGCGATCGTCCAATGGCGGGTCACGTCGCGCCTCTTGCTGATTTCCTGCTGACGCGGCCACAGGCCCGCCTCCGGCCTTCCCTTCCTAGCCGTAACCGGACCTCGCATCGTTAGCCGGGTCATCTCACCTCGTATCTGAGGCAGCCCCAACCTGCTCCGGTCATCGCTCGGGCAACCGTCGCACCGCCCTCGCCACACGGCTGCCGCCTCGGAGAAGTGAGCCACCGTTCGCGAGAAGCTCCTACCGCCGAGCCGGTCCACCGCATCTGCAAGAATTCGAACCGATCGTGCATCTAAGCCAACTGGATTGTCAGCCAAGGCAGACACGATTCCGCGAAGCTCTACTACCGTGCTCGCATTAAGGGTTCCCGCCTGTTCCAGCCGGTCCGCTATCGACTCCAACCGCTTCAACGGGGGTTCGAAAATCTCGGCAACGTACTCCATAAATGCATCTTCATCGACTGGACCTATGCGGCTCAGTTCAGCGTTATTGTCACCCTCGTGCTTCCGCTTCCACTCAAGCAAGACCTCCGCCGGATACAGCCTCCCCCCGGTCCTCCTGTCATCGACTTCCGCGTGATGGGGCAGGCAAAGCAGCAATAGGTGCCTGAACGCGTCGCGTTGCGAGTCAGGCATCCCCGACATGTACCTAGGCGCACCCGGTCGCACGCCATAGATATGAGCAATCTGCACGTTCTGGCGGTACACGCCTGGACGCACCTCGAACATAACTGGCATAGGGCAACCCGGGCCGTAGCACCGGCCGTTGCTAATCGCCCAGAGGGCGGCCTCCACCGACGCGGGTATCCCTCTCCTATTGCCAGTCATAGCTCCCCCTCGCCGTCATCGCCGAGGAGGAGCACACGATAAGAACAGCTTCGAGGAGAAGACCGTGAACAGGAGTTGCCCGCGCACACCTCTAGTTCAGCGGAAGTCGTCCCATGACCACTTCGGTGCGCATGCCGCAGGTTTAGGACCGCCGGCTGATGCCCCCCTTCCCAACGAGCTAAGGGCTAGCCACGCCACCGGGCACCCGACCGAGGGCGAGCAAAGATTCTTCGATTGCTTGAAGCTTATCGATCACTTCAGCTGCGGATTGAGAAAACGCCTCTCTTGCCGCAATCTCATCTTCAGCGATCCAGCCTAGAACCTTATTAAGGAGCAGGCGCTTCGCTTCCCGGCGCTTTTTCTTGTCCGTTCCTGACAGTGCACGTTCAGCCTCCTCTTTGAATAAGGGTGGATAGTAAAGCTCGAAGTCGGCACGATCAAAATTAATAAAGCGATCCGCTGGCCACCCAGGGAACTTGAGCTTCAGCTTTTCGATAACGGAGACGCCGGACTCATCGCCATCTGCAATCACCCAGGCTCGGCCTCTATACATCGGCTCCAGGTGAGCAAACAAGAAAAGTTCCAAGTAATCCTGCATGATGGGCTCAAGGCGTGAGGTGCCACTGGCCGCTAGCGTCCTGAGACGAAGCAATCGCGGAGCGAACCAGGGGATGAGGAATTCTTTCGCCAAGCGTTCGGCGCTGGACTCCTCGAAGATCAGCCACCCTTCCCCAAGGTCGAGATCCGCCAACTCGTAACCAAGGTCCTGCATTACCGATAGCCGGTCCGCTGGCGAGCTGACTACATCGTAGGTACTGACTGGTGGAACCTTTCCGTCGCTCTTACTGTGGACAACCACAGCACCAGGGACAGTGCCGAGCTTGGCCATAACGATGCTGCTATGCGTCGATATTACGAACTGATTGGTGCGTGCAGCACTAACAACCAGGTCTAGAAGTGCCTTCAAGGCCTGCGGATGAAGGTCATTCTCCGGTTCTTCAATTAAGAAAAGCTTGTTCTGGCTAGAGCTCAGGCTAAGAAGCAAGTTAAGCGCCGAGGTGATGCCCGCACCCATCGCGCTCAGTGGAATCTCGGTAAACCGATCAATCTGAACACCAAGTCGCTGCTGCCCGTGCTCGTTTGTCAAGATGTTCAGATTGACGCCGAGAACGTCTCGACATGCCTTACGGAATGCGCGCGCCTCAGGTATCTCCGAGGTAGCGAGGGCCATCACCCTCGAAACAAGGTTCGAGTCTGTCGGACTGACAGTTATTGCAGAGTCGCGCCGAACCTGCTCTTCATAGCGCGGTTGACGGCGCGTCGCCAGCACGGGATAGATGGCATTTTTGGGTTCAACATTCCCCGCTAGCCGCGCAGGCTGAAATTTGTCTCCGTCAATGAGTCGAGCTCGGACTTGTGAACGGCCGTTTCCCAACAGGCGGACAGTAGATCCAGGGTCGACCAGGGCTTCACCCCCCACTAACCGTGCAAGCCTGCTCCATTCGCCGACCTTTAAATCAATCTCAAACTCCGCAGCCCCAACGCGGACGTCACCATCCTCCTGGGGCGCCCCTTCTTGAGAAAGATAAAGGGCGCGAATGATGGTCGACTTCCCTGAGTTATTTCGACCAACAAGCAAGGTCACGGGACCAAGAGGGATCTCGCCGGAATCGACGATTGAACGGAAATTCCTTATCGACACCGAGGTATAGTGCATCTCTCCCCTAACTCAGCCCGCGACCGCCAACCAAGGATCTCGTCGCATCGACGCAGCTTAAGCCTTCATCTGCCATCCCGATGCTCCTATGGAGGTCAAGGGGTGAGGGCGGCGAAGTCTGCGCGTAGGGCGGTGTAGACGTCGCGGACGATGTAGCGCTTGAGGCAGCGGAGGATCTCTTGCTTGCTGAGGCCTTCG
>NZ_WAAS01000016.1:0-50876 GCF_008806585.1 Micromonospora sp. AMSO12t | reverse complement strand
CACCCCCCGCCCTGTCCACCCGCGGCACCGTCGAGGGCTTCTACGGCCCGCCCTGGTCGCACGCCGAGCGCATGGCGCACCTGGAGTTCTCCGCCCGCGTCGGCCTGAACGCGTACGTCTACGCCCCGAAGAACGACCCCTACCACCGGGCCCGCTGGCGGCACCGCTACCCGGCACCCGACCTCGCCCGGCTCGCCGAGCTGGCGGAGACCGCCCGAACGCTGGGCGTCCGCTTCACGTACGCGATCAGCCCCGGCCTGTCGATGCGCTTCGCCGAGGAGGTGGACTACCAGGCGCTCGCCGCGAAGGCCGCCCAGTTGCACGACGCCGGGGTGGACTCGTTCGCCCTGTTCTTCGACGACGTACCGGCCGAACTGACCCGGCCCGAGGAGGTCGACCGGTGGCCCGGCGCCGGGGCGGCCGGCGCCGCGCACGGCGAGACGTGCACCCGGTTCGTGGCGGAGTTCCTCGCGCCCCGTGGCATCCGGGAACCGCTGCTGGTCTGCCCCACGGACTACGCCGGGGTCGAGGAGACCGCCTACCGCCGGCGGTTCGCCGCGACCGCCCCGCCGGACGTCGTGGTGGCCTGGACCGGGCACGACATCGTGGTGGGCGAGGTGAGCCGGTCGGACATCGACAAGGCCTCCGCCAGCTACCAGCGCCGCCTGATGCTGTGGGACAACTTCCCGGTCAACGACTTCGAGCCGAGCCGGCTCTTCCTCGGTCCGCTCACCGGGCGCACCACCGAGCTGGCCGGCTCGCCGCTGGTCGGGGTGCTCGCCAATCCGATGATCCAGGCCGTGCCGTCCCGGATCCCGTTGATGTCGGTGGCCGACTGGGCCCGCGAGCCGGATCGTTACGACCCGGCGGCGTCCGGCCGGCGGGCGCTGGACGCGGTGGCCGGGGCCGGGGCGGAGCACCTGGCGCCGCTGGTCGGGGTGTGCGGCTCCTGGCCGCCGAGCGCCGAACCGGACGCCGAACTGGTCCGCGCGGTGGCCGACACCCTCGCCGGGCGGCCGGGCGCCGCCGGGGTGCTGACCGGGCGCCTCACCGGGCTGGCCCGGGCGTGCCGCGCGGCGGCCGAGCCGGAGCTCCTGGTGGCGGCCCTGCGCCCGTGGCTCGTCGCGGGCGCCGACATGGCGGCGGCGGGACTGGCGGCCGTCCGCCTGCTGGACACCGCGACCGCCACCGCCGTCGATGACACCCGGCGGGCCCTCGCGCGGGCCGAGAGCCACTACGCCGACGTCCTGCGCGCGGTCGTCCCGCCGTTCGTGCGGGAGGTGTTGGACCGCACCGTTCAGGCGGACCCGGGGCCGGCAGGACAGGCGGAGCGGGACGCGGCCGGCCGCCCCGCTCGCGCCGACGGTCGGCCGGTGGCACTGCTGGTCACCGGCGAGCGCCGCACCGCCGGGGACGAGGCCGTCGCCGCGCTGCTCGGCGAGCGGGGGTACGCGGTGTGCCGGCAGCACGCGCCGGACCCCGACGAGGTCGCGGCGGCGTCGCTCGTCGTCGTCACCCGGGGCGCCGACGGACCGGCGATCGAGGCGGTCGCCCACGCCGGCGCACCGCTGCTGGCCTGGCACGGCCTCGTCCCGCTCGGGCTCGCCCGGCACAGCGAGGTGCTGCTCGCCCGCGACCGGGTGCGGATCGTGGACCCGGCCGACCCCGCCGCCGCCGGGCTCGACGACGTGGTCACGGTCTACCGGGGACCGGCCAAGCTGACGGTCGCCGAGGTCGGGCCGGACGCGCAGATCGTGGCGCTGGTCGTGGACGAGAACCGCCCGGCCCTGTTCCGCTACCCGCGGGGCGCCCGGCTGGCGGACGGGACCGTCGCACCCGCGCCGCGGGTCGGCGTGTTCCTGGGCGCGGACGGCCTGGCGCCGTGGCTGATGACCGCCGAGGGGCGGGCGCTGGTCGTGGCCGCGCTGGATGCCTGCGCGGCCCCGGGCCGTTCCGCGTCCGCCGCGGGGGAGCGGCCGGGGCCGGCTGCCCACCGGCAGCGCGGGACGTCACAGCCCGAGGATCTGCCCCGCGTCCCGGAGGTGTCGCTGTAGCAGCGGGGTGTCCACCGACTGCACGGGACGGCCGTCGCGCAGCGCCAGCGTGGCGGCCAACCCGGCGACGTGCCCCAGCATCTGGTACTGCACCTCCATCCGGATCGACGAGAACGCCACGTGCGAGGCGGAGACGCAGACCGGGACGATGAGGTTCAGGCAGTCGGCGTAGCGGGGCACCAGCGCGCGGTACGGGATCGGGTACGGCGGCGTGGGCACCGACAGGTAGCCCTCGGTGAACACCATGGCCACCGGCCGGGGATGCTCGGGCACCCACCGCCAGGTCCGCTGCACCTCCCGGACGTCCAGGTGGTACGAGCCCAGGGCGACGACGTCGTGCTGCGGCCGGGCGCCGAGCAGGTCGTGCTCGGTGAGGACGTACTCGCCGAGCATCCGGCGCGCCTCGCGGACGTAGAGCTGGTGCGGCAGGTGCCCGGTGTCGGGGAACTCGTCGGCCGGCAGGCCCCAGCGCCGCAGCTCCCGCCGTACGTTCGCCGGAACGGCCGGGTCGTTGGCCAGGAACCAGAGCAGGTCCTGGGCGTGGTGCAGGTGGCGCAGCCGCAGTTCCTCCCGGCGCACGGGGTCGGCGTCGGGATACTCCCAGGCCGAGCCGTCGAGGACGTTGAGCGAGAACGGGCCGAGCGAGTTGCCGTCGCACTTGCCGTTGGGCAGGTTGGCCTCCAGCCCGAGCAGTGCCCCGGCCGTCGGCTCGAAGCCCTGTCGGCGCCAGTGGTGGAACAGGCGGCGGCCGAGTTCCCAGTGGGCCTCGTCGTAGCCGTCGCGGCGGGAGAACGGGATCCGGTCGGCGTCGGTGGTGAGGCAGACCCGGTAGCCGTACGCCATGACGCCGCCGTCGCCCGTGCCGACCGGGACCAGCGGGCCGGTACGCAGCTGTGGCAGCACGGGGCCCTCGCGGTGGCCCGCCGGATCGTCGGAGAAGGGGGAGATGAACGGGGGCATGGTGTGCCGGCCGGGCAGCAGTTCCTGGCGTCCCGCCCAGCGCTCCCCGTACGACGCGCGGTCCTCCCGGCCCACGGCGTACGGGACCCCGGCGAGCGCGAGGAGGTCTCCCTCGTAGCTCGCGTCGACGAAGACTCCGCCCGCGAACGTGCGGCCGTCGCCGGTGGCCACCTCGACGATCCGACCGTCCCGCAGCCGCGCCGAGCGCACCGCGCTGTCGGTGACCAGCCGGATCCTCGGGTGGTCGAGCCAGCGCTGGAAGATCGCCTCGGCGACCCGCGGCTCGGGGCCCGCGTAGTGGCCCACCGACACGCCGTAGTGCTCCGCGACCTCCCGCCGGAACCGGGCGGCCGGGCCGCCCAGCACCCGCACGTCACCGACGTCCGTGTAGCCGAGTCCGCCGGAGGTCATCCCGCCGACGTGTCGGCCCGGTTCGAGGAGCAGGACGTCGGCGCCCGCGTCCGCGGCCGCGACGGCCGCGCACACGCCGGCCGAGGTGGCGGCGTACACGACCACCTCGGCCGGCGTGCTCATCCGACCTCCAGCGGTCGGCGCGCGGTCGCCGCCGGAGCCTCGCCGGTCGTCTGTCGCCCGGCCCGGTAGTCCCGCCAGGTGCGGGCCACCAGGGCGAGGTCGTCCCCGGTCAGCTCCTCGGCGGAGCGGTCGACGCGTTCGGCGTAGTAGAGCGCCGGCACGCCGAGCCGGCGCTGCGCCTCGACGTACGCGCGCCACTCCGCCCGGTCCGCGATCGGCCACTGGTCGGTGTCGACGAGATGGTCGGGCATCGTCGCCGCGACCACGGCGTGCCGGAAGGCGAGCTGGTCGACGGCCGGGACGACCCCGCCGTCCGGATCGCGTTCGAGGATGTCGTTGAGCCGGATCATGTCGCAGACGTCGCCGAAGCCGGGATGCGGCGTGTGGGTGACGACGAGAGCGTCCGGCTTGACCGCCTTCGCTGCCCGGTACAGCGTCTCCAGCATCCGGTGCAGCGCGGCGATCCCCCACGGGGCGTCGGCCGGGGCTCCCGGTCGCCGCAGCCCCCGACCGGTCGGCGCGCGCTGGGTGAAGTCGATCTTGAAGCCGTCCGCGTCCAGGCCGTCCGGACCGAGCAGCCCGGTCACGATCCGGGCCAGCCGGTCGAGGTACGCGGGGCTGCCGGGGTCGACGGCGACCGGCCGGCCGCCCGGGTCGGTCACGCACTCCGCCGCCGGCAGGCCGGTCGGGTCCCACGCCTTCCACCAGAGCAGCACCCGCTGGCCGGCGGCGTGCCGCTGGTCGATCCAGGACCGCAGGTCGGGCCAGCGGGCCGGGTCCGGCTCGGCGGTGCCGTACGCCAGCTGCCAGCGGTCGTCGATCACCACCGTGCCCGGGACGACGCCGTGTTCCGCGAGCCGGCCGAGCCAGCCGTCGTAGCGGTCCTGGCGGGCCAGGTCGAAGGCGACCGGCAGGCCGTCGGGCACCAGCGCCGGCCCGAGCTCCGACAGGTGGTACGGGTACGACATGGGCTGGCCCGGGATGGGCGCGGCGGCGCACTGCGCGCCCCAGCCGCAGAAGATCGGCTCGGTCCACCAGCCGGCGCGGGGCGTGGCCGCGGCGGCGGGCGCGAAGCCGCGCTCCACCAGGTCCGCCCGGTACGTCGCGAGGCCCTGCCACGGGTCGGCCGCCGGCCGGAGCACGACGGTGGGGCTCTCGAACGACCCGTCGACGCGCGTGTGCCCGTCGTAGTCGAGCTCCAGCAGGAAGCCGCCGTCCAGCGGGACGTACCGCAACTCGGTGAAGCGCAGGTCGGCGACGTGGCCCAGCACTCCCGCGGTGAGCCAGCCACCGTCGGGGACGTGGGTGGCGTGCCGGGCGGTCTCCCGCCCGAACGCCAGCAACAGCGGCGGCGGGGAGAAGACGGCGTGCAGCCGTCCGGCCGAGGCGTCGCCGACGACCCCGAGGGCGGCGGCGGTGGAGGCCGGCCGCACCACCTGGACCGGCTCGGTGGGGGTGGGGTTGAACACCGAGGCGAAGTCGGTCGAGGAACGGAAGGTGCCGCACGCCCCGCTCGGCAGGACCGCCCGGCCGCCCAGCAACCGGACGTCGCCGAGCGTGCCGGAGCCGGTGACGCCGACCGACGCCTCGATCCGGTCGGCGAAGCAGCGGAGCCGGACCGACTTGGCCGTCCACGCGGTGCTCCGGCAGGCCAGTTCCACCTCGACGACGTCCTCGCCGTCGTACCGCTCGGCGGACACCACCGGCTCGTCGAAGTCGTACGACTCGTCCGCCAGGTCGACCCGGTCCACCGAGGCCAGCAGGCTCAGCCGGGACCAGATCCGGCCGTCCGCGTCGGCCAGGACGGCGAGCCGCTGCGGCGCGCGTACCTGCAACACGTAGCCGGCAGCCGTGACGGTGTGGGTGCCGGGCCCAGAGGTGAGCTTGATGGGAGTTCTCCTTCGATGTCAGCCGAACGGCGGCACGGTGGGGCGGGTGTCGGGAAGCTGGCCGGTGGCGGCGATGCGGGCGTACACCCTGCCGGAGTCCTTCACGGTCAGCCGGCCGGAGGGGTAGTCCACGTGCACCAGGCCGAACCGGGGGCGGTAGCCCAGCGCCCACTCGAAGTTGTCCAGCAGCGACCAGTGCAGGTAGCCCACCACGTCCGCGCCCGCGTCGACGGCCTGGTGCACCGCCCGCAGGTGGCCGAGCAGGAAGTCGATGCGCCGCTGGTCGTGCACCAGCCCGTCGTGGGTGGGGGTGTCGCCGTACACCGCTCCGTTCTCTGTGATCATCAGCGGGACCCCGGGGTGGTCGTGGTGCAACCGGATCAGCAGGTCGCGCAGGCTGTCCGGGGCCACCTCCCAACCCTCGTCGGTGCGGGTCACGTCACCGGAGGGCCCCACCACCCGCCACGGGAAGGGACGCCCGGGGCCCGGCTGCGCCGCGGCCATGACCCGGCGGGTGTAGTAGTTGACGCCCAGGAAGTCGCTGCGGCCACCGATCAGCTCGGCGTCGCCGGGCCGGATGATGTCGTCGAGGCCGCCGCCCAGGGCCCGTTCGTAGTGCGCCCACATGTCCGCCGGGTAGCCGTCGCCGAGCAGCGGGTCGAGGTACCACCGGTTCACGTAGCCGTCCGAGCCCCGGGCGGCGGCGAGGTCGGCCGGGTCGTCGCTGGCCGGGTCGCACGGGAACAGACTCAGCGCGCAGCCGACCCGCGCCTGTGGCGCGCGGGCGTGGATCACGTCGGCGCCCGCGCCGTGCCCGAGCAGGACGTGGTGACCGGCCGCGACCGACGCGCGCAGGTCCCGGACGCCGGGGGCGTGCAGGCCGAGCTGGTAGCCCAGCAGCGCGATGATCCACGGCTCGTTCTGAGTGATCCACCAGTGCACCCGGTCGCCGAGCCGGTCGGCCGCCGCCGCCGCGAACTCGGTGAACGCGTCCACACTGGAGCGGCCCACCCAGCCGCCGTCGGCCAGCAGCGCCTCCGGCATGTCCCAGTGGTTGAGCGTGAGGACCGGCGTCACGTCGCGGGCGAGCAGCGCGTCGACGAACCGCTCGTAGTGGTCCAGGCCGCGTGGCTCGACCCGGCCGCGACCCTGCGGCAGGATCCGGGACCAGGAGACCGAGAACCGGTACGCGCCCAGGCCGAGCCCGGCGACCAGCTCCACGTCGCGGTCCCACCGCCGGTACGAGTCGCAGGCCCGCGAGCCGTCGCCGCCGCCCTCGATGGTGCCCGGGCGCGCGGCGAAGGTGTCCCACACCGAGGGCCCCCGCCCGTCGGCGTCGAGGCTGCCCTCGATCTGGTACGCGGAGGTCGCCGCGCCCCAGAGGAAGCCGGGCGGGAAGCGGTGTGTCGTCATCGGTCACTTCCTCGAAGGTGCTGCCGGATCAGGCCGGCCGGTCGGACAGGACACACAACAGCGCGGCCACGCCGCCGTGCGGCGAGCTGAGCACCGGTACCGCGACGTCGGCCAGCGCGGCGGCGCGGGCCATGGATGCCTGGGCCAGCACGACCACGTCCGCGCCTGCCGCGGCGTGGACGACGGCCGCCGCGACGAGGCTGTCCACGCGTTCCCGGTCGCCGCGGTCCTGCGCCTCGGCGGCGTCCGCCACCAACTCCGCGGTCACCTCCACGGGCCGGCCGGCGCCGCGGGCCGCCCGCTCGACGAGCCGTCCGGTCGGCCCGAGCGTGGACGGGAGGGTGGCGAGCACGCGGATGCGTCCCCGTGCCCCGGGGGCGGCGGCGACGGCGACCGCCTCGTCGGCCATCGCCGCGTCCACCCGTACGACCGGAACGCGCACCCGCCCGGCCGCCGCCTCCGCCGCCTCGCCGATGGAGGAGCAGGTGACCAGGACGGCGTCGACCCCGACCGACTCCAGGTGGCGCAGGTGCGCGAGCACGGTGTCCCGGACGGCCGGCGTGACGCCCTCGCGGCGTGCGGTGTCCAGCAGCCAGGCGTCGGCGACGTGGATCCGGCGGGGCGTCGCGATCGAGGCGCGCAGCAGGTCGTCGAACGTCGCGGCCAGCGCGGGAACGGTGTGCAACAGGCCGACCGTGCCCGGGTCGGCGGTCATGCCTTCCGCCACGGCGTCGCCTCCCGGTCGACCACCTCGACGAGCCGTTCGAGGCGGGGCACGGAGATCTCGGCCAGTGCCCGGTCCACGTCGGGGCGGCCCACCACGTCGCTCCACAGCGCACGGCCGGCGAGGAAGCCGCTGGCACCGCCCTGGCAGGCGGCCCTTACCGCGTCGAGGAAGTCGTCGCGGTGAACGCCCTGCGACAGCACCACCCAGGGGCCGGTGACGGCGGAGCCGAGGTCCTCGCACGCCCGCCGGAGCTCGTCCGTCGTGCCCCGGCCCTGCCGCGGCACCTGCGCCTTGTAGAGGCTGGGACGCAGCGGGGAGAGTTCCCGGGCCGCCTCGAGGATCGCCGCGTCCTGGTCCCACCGGCCGGCGGACAGTTCCTCGGGGGTGGCCCGGACCACCGGCTCCAGCACCGAGAGCACGTCGCGCTCCGCCGCCAGGCCGATGAACCGCCGGGCCAGTTCGACGCGTCGCTCGCGGTGCGCGTCGCGGCGCCAGAGCAGCAACAGCTTGATCGCCCGTACGCCGGTGAGGTCGAACTCCGGCGCGGCGACCACCTCGTCGAGCCGGGTGTCCTCGACCGGTTGGCCGGGCTCCTGGTCGAGGGCGTCGGCGGCGAGGATCAGCCCGCACCCGGCGGGCAGCAGCCCGTCGCGGCGGATCTGATCGAGGCCGGTCGTCCGGTCGATGAGGAAGCCGGAGGCCAGCGGGCCGAGCGCGCGGGCCACCGCGGTCTTGAAGGCGACCATCCCGTCGTGGTCCGGCCGGCCGGCGCCCGCCTCGGCGAACATCGTGCGCAGGCTCTCCCGCTGGTCCATCGCCACCATCGCGAACCCGCCCGCCGGCCGCGCAATGGCGTCCAGGGTGGGCTCCGCGCTTCCCGATCCCGTCATCTGACCTCTTCTCCTCGCGAATCGTCGTCAGCCGCCTCGGCATCGGTCGCGGCCGTCACGAACCTGGCGAACGGCTCGTCGTAGTCCCGGCCGGCCCCCGCGACCGTCGGTCCTGGCTGCCAGGCCAGCGCGGGGGCCCCCGGCCCGGTCCGGTGCGCCCGGACGGCGGCGACGATCGCCGCGCCCGCGGCCACCGGCTGCGCCGCCGGCACCACCCGCAGCTCGGCGGGGAGGACGTGGGCCTTGACCCGGACCCAGGCGGGGCTGGCCGCGCCGGCCCCACCCAACAGGGTCACCGCCGCATCGGCGGGCCCGCCGGCGAGCCGGGCCTGCTCGTGCAGCATCCACCGGGTCTGCAGGCACAGTCCTTCGAACATCGCGCGGGCCAGCTCGGCCGGTGTGTGCGTGGGGCGCCGCCCGAGGATCCGCAGCCGGACCCGCGGGTCGGGCGCCGGGGCCTGCCGCCCGGACAGGTACGGCAGGACGATCACGTCGGTGGGCCGGTCGCCGCGGCCGAGCACCTGGGCGGACAGCTCGGCAGCCGGGACGCCGCCGGACTCGTGGGCCAGCCACCAGGCGATGGTGGCTCCGGCGCTCGACGAGCCGGCGAGGATCGCCCGGTGCCGGCCGGCCACCGGGACGACCGTGCTCATGCCGGCCCGGGCCACGGCCACCGGGTCGGGACAGCCGGCGACGACGGAGAGCACCGCCTCGGCCGTACCGAGCGAGTTCGCGACGTCGCCCGGCTCCCGCACCCCGCAGGCGTACGCGCCGACGGCGTGGTCGTGGCCCGCCACCACCACCGGTGTCCCGGCCCGCAGCCCGGCGTCCACGAAGGCCGGGTCCCGGACGGTGGCGGCGGACGTGCCCGGTGGCACGACGGTCGGCAGCTGCTCCGGTCGCAGGCCCACCTCGGCCAGCAGGTCGGTGTCGAAGGCCTCCGGCACCGGCTGGCCGGGGCGGGGCAACCGGTACGCCATGGTCCGCCCGGCCAGCGTGTGGTCGGTCGTCAGACGGCCGGTGAGCAGCAGGCAGACGAGGTCCGCCGCGCCCGCCCAGGACGCCATGGCCCGCCACGTGTCCGGCCGGTTGGCCCGCAGCCACGCCCAGGTGGCCAGCGGGACCTTGGCGCTGGGTCGTACCCCCGTCGCCGCGACGAGGTGCGCCCAGCCGAGGCGGCGGGACAGCTCGGCGGCCTCGGCCCCGGCCCGGTGGCCGTCCCAGCGCAGCCAGGCACCGAGTGGCGTTCCGGTCGCGTCGAGCGGCACGCCGGTCTCGGCCATCGAGGCGATGCCCACGGCGTCCGGCGCCGGCGACCAGTGCAGCACCTGGCGGAGCAGGCCGACCAGCACGCGCCGCACGGAGTCGGGCGGGGGAGTGGGGGCGGTGGCGACGGCGCGTACCCGGACCGCGGAACCGTCGATCGCCACGAGGGCCACCTTGGTGTTGGTGGTTCCCACGTCGATGCCCACGCTCAGGCAGGCCCCGTCCGAGGGGCCGCCACGCGGCGCCTCCGGCGGGTCGGCCTCGACCGCGTCGGTGGGACGCGTGGCGCCATTCACGGGGCCATTCTGTTCGGTTTCGAACGAACGGGTCAAGGTCGATGTTCGGCAATTGACAAACGGGGGTGGTCGCACTTGGATGGACCGGTGCGCTACACGCAGGCTCCCGAGCGGCGCCGCGAACTCCTGCGCCGGGCGGCCGAGGCCGGCTACGTCTCCTCGACCGACGCCGCGGCCGAGCTGGGCGTGTCGGAGATGACCATCCGCCGTGACCTGCGGCAGCTGGCCGCCCAGGGACTGGTGAACCGGGTCGCCGGTGGCGCGAGCGCCCCCGTGCCGGCGTACGGCGTCCCGTTCGAGCAACGCAGGGATGCCGCGACGGCGGAGAAGGAAGCGGTCGGCCGGGCCGCCGTGCCGCTCGTGCCGGCGGGCGCGGTGGTGGCCCTCGACGCCGGCACCACGGTCGCGGCCCTCGCCGCCCGGCTGCCCGGCGGCCTCACCGTCGTCACCCACTCGATACCGGTGATCCTGGCGTGCACCGGGCGCGAGGACCTCGAGTTGATCTGCCTCGGCGGCGCCCACCACCGCGCGACCCGCTCCTTCACCGGGCCGATCACGCGTGCCGGCCTGGAGGACCTGGCGGTGGATGTGGCCGTGCTCTCCGCGACGGCCGCCGGGCCGACGGGGGTCTACTCCGCCAACGCCGCGGACGCCGAGATCAAGCGGGCGATGGCCCGCATCGCCCGCCGGGTGGTCCTGCTGCTCGACCACGGCAAGCTGGCGGCGCACGCCCCGATGCGGTTCCTGGACCTGGCGGCGGTCGACACGGTCGTCGTCGACGCGGGGACGGATGCCGACCAGCTCGCGCTGCTGCGGGCGACCTGCCGGGAGGTGGTGGTCGCGCCGCTGGACGCCGGGACGGCCGTCCCGGCGTCCCGGCCGGCGGCGAGCGCCACCCGGGTGGCCGGACCGTGACCGGGCCCTGGCTCGGTGCCGTGGCCGACGATTTCACGGGGGCCTGCGACCTCGCGGACGCGGTGAGCGAGGCGGGTGGGTCGGCGGTCGTGGTGGTGGGCCGCCCCACGGTGCCGCCGCCCGCCAGCGACTGCGTGGTCGTGGCGCTGAAGTCCCGGACCGCCCCGCGTGACCAGGCCGTCGCGGAGTCACTCGCCGCGGCGCGGTGGCTGCTCGACGCCGGCTGCACCACCCTCTACCAGAAGTACTGCTCGACGTTCGACTCCACCGACGCGGGCAACATCGGCCCGGTGGCGGACGCCCTGGTCGACCTCATCGGCGACGCCGTCGCGGTGGGCACGCCGGCCACGCCTCGGGTGGGCCGCACGGTCTACCAGGGGCACCTCTTCGTCGGCCGGCGACTGCTCTCCGAGTCGCCGCTGCGGGACCACCCGCTCACCCCGATGCGCGACCCCGACCTCGTGCGGGTGCTCTCCCGCCAGGCCGAGGGTGAGGTTGCGCTCGTCGACCAGACTACGGTCGCCGCTGGCCCGGCCGCCGTCACCGCAGCGGTTGAGGCCGCTCGCTGTAACGGCGCCCGACACGTGATCGTCGACGCCCTCGCCGACCGGGATCTGGACACGCTGGCCATCGCTCTGCTGGCAATGCCGAACGGGGTGCTGGCGGGCGGTGCCGCTGGGTTGGCGGCTGCGCTGGCACGGACATCCGGCACAGCGACGCGGACTTCGACGGCCGGAGCCTGTCGGAGCGGCGTCATCATCCCCGCGCGGACTGTACCGGTGGTGCCGGAGGGCCGGCAGCTGATCCTCTCTGGCAGCTGTTCTGAGCGGACCCGTGAACAGGTGAATGAGTTCCCTGGGCCTCGGGTGACGCTGTCCCCAGTCGACCTTGACATCGGCTTCGCCGAGACGGTCGACGCCGTGGCCGCTGCGGTGGCCGGGGCATACCGGAACACGAGCGGACCCGTTCTGGTCACCTCCTCGTCTGGTCCAGAGCACGTCGCGCGGTACGAATCCCGGCTCGGCCCGGGACGAGCCGCCGCACTACTGGAGGCGGCGACCGCACAGATTGCCCGTCACGCGGTGGACACCCTCGGGGTCCGATGCCTGCTGGTGGCCGGCGGCGAGACGTCGGGAGCGGTGGTCCGGGCACTCAAGCTCGGCACACTGCGAGTGGGACCGACGGCCGGCCCGGGCCTGCCGTGGATGGTTGCCGAGGGCAGCCCCACGCTCGCCCTGTTGCTCAAGTCGGGGAATTTCGGCGAACCGGACCTGTTCACCACCGCCTGGCGGCACTGCCCCTGAGGACCAGCCGCAGTCGTCGCTGTCGCGAGACGGCTATCGGCCCCTCAGCGGTAGGCGATAGCCGGGTCTCCGATGTGACTCTGTCCGGCGCGACGGCCGGTGTCGATCCGGCCGCTGTGGACGGTGGGTAATCCTGACCAGTTACAGGATGCGTTCAGCGATCGATCGCTACCGTTCTCCCGCCGACGCCTGAAGGGGATCGGTGACGACCCTTTCGTCGGCACCAGACCCCGGCCCTCGGCCGCGACGTCACCCCGGCCCGGCGCTCCCGGCCACCGCCCTGCTGCTGCTCCCGGTGCTGGTGGCCGCCAGCGCGGTCGTCGTGTACCGGGCGACCGGCCGGTTCTGGGGCGACCTCGCGGCCTACCGGGCGGGCGCGCTGGCGCGCCTCGCCGACGTGCGTGCCGTCTGGCTGCCGGTGGCGGCGCTGACAGCGGTGGCCGGGATCGTCGTCGCGGCCCGCTGCGCCCGCGCCGGAGACGAGCTGCGCGGCCCGCTGGCCTGCGCGACGACGGGCGTGTTCGTTCGCCGGTCTCCTGGCACCACCACTGGGTCTGGTGCCGGTCCTGGCTGGCACCGGCGCGCTCTGGCTCGCGTTCACCGTCGCGCACCTGGCGCTCAGTGGGCGCTGGTGGCTCTGGCTCGCGGTGGACGCCGTGCCGCCGCTCTTCTTTCTCCTGGCGCCCCTGGCGCTGGGGGCCGGCGCGGCGGCGGTCCGGCGGCGGCGCCGCACGGTGGCGCTGCTCGCCGCCGCCGCGTTGCTGCTCGGCGCGGGGCAGAGCGGCGTCAACGTCCGCCGGTGGCAGGGCGGGGACGGCCCGGCCCCGCCCGACGCCCTGCGCGTGTTCGTCTGGAATTACTGGGACGAGGGGGGTGCCCCTATGGGTTTGGGCAAGTCTCTGCGGTGGTGTCGGCCTCGGCGTATTCGTAGATCCAGCCTGCAGATGTGTCGGGGGCTCGGACTGCCAGGTATGTGTGTTTGACGGCAGGGTTCCAGGGTCCTGGTGCTCGACCTGGGCGGCCTCGGAAGCCTGCGGGTGGCAGTCCTGCCTGGTCGAGCTCAACGATTTTGGTCTGCCCGTTGAACGGGCCGCCGACGATCTTGATGCCGACGGTGTCGTTGACGACTTCGCCCGCGAGCCAGCGACGGATGAGCGCCAGATGCTCGGAAGTCTCGTCCTTCATGCTCGAAGCTGACCATGGGCTTGGGTCGAGGGCAAGCAAGTCTCAAGTCGCTTTGACGGGTTGGGGTTCGTAGAAGGTTCCGTCGGGGAGCATGGCGAAGAGGACGTCGGTCCGGCGCCGGGCGAGGCAGAGCAGGGCCTGGGTGTGGTGCTTGCCCTGGGCGATCTTCTTATCGTAGTAGGCCTGGGACGCCGGGTCGCCCAGGGCCGCAAACGCGGAAAGGGAAGAAAACCCGTTTGAGCTGTTTGTTTCCTCTCTTGGAGGGCTGTTCGCCGCGGATGGAGGAGCCCGAGTTCCGGGTGGCCGGGGCGAGACCCGCGTAGGCGGCGAGGTGGCCGGCGGTCGGGAAGGTGCTGCCGTCGCCGACCTCGATCAGGATGCGGGCGCCGGTCCTGACGCCGACGCCGGCATCGAGGTCAGGACCTTGGAAAGAGGGTGGGCGTCCAGGAGTTCCTCGATCCGTCCGGCCAGTCGATGCCTCCGGGCCCGGTGACACCACCCCCCGGATCATGAACAACAAGGAGGGGAAGTCATGCCGGACCCGAAGGCCGGAGGCCCCATTGCGGAGCCACGAAAAAGGTAACTGGGGGCGAGACCGAGGCGCTGTACGGGTTGCTGCGCGACGCGGACGCCGACGTCTACCTGTTGCAGGAATACTGGTACGAGAAGAGCGCCGGACCGACGCCGGCCACGCTCGACCGGCTGCGCGCCGAGTTCCCCGGCTTCCAGGTCGTGGTCGCCGGCGAGCTGGTCACCCGTCTCCCGCCTGCCGGTGCTGCGGCAGGTGCCGCTGGAGCCGGCCGGCCTGCCGCCGGCGGTGGCGGGAGCCGGCGACCAGTGGCGCTACAAGACCCTCCGCACCGACCTGGACCTCGGCGGCGGCCGCGTGCTGTCGGCGTACAACCTGCATCTGCCCGTGCAGCTCTCGCCCGAGCACGGCCCGTTCGACGGAGACTTCTACCGGGTGCTGCGCGAGCAGCACGCCCAGCGGGAACCGCAGTGGCGGGCGCTGGCCCGTGACGTGGGGTCCAACCCCCAACCGGTGCTGCTCGCCGGGGACCTGAACACCAGCCCGGCGATGGGTGACCTGCGCAAGCTGCCCGACGGCCTGCGCGACGCCGGTCACGCGATGCCGTCGCTCTACCCGGCCCGTGCGCAGACACCCGCCGGCCGGGATCGCTCGCCGGGCCCGGCCGCCGGTTCCGGTCCTCCTGACGCGGTCAGAGCCCGGCCGCGGCGTCATACCGGCGACGCAGGTCTGCCATTTCCGGCCCGGTCAGCGCCTCCTCGCGCGCCTGCTCCACGTACTTCTGCGGGAACATCTCGCGCAACCGGTCGACGAACGCGACATCGGCGCTCGCCTCGACCGTCCGAATGCCGGGGGGCTCGATGGACATGTCCATGATCACTGGACCGACGAGCTTGACGGCCCAGTCCCACGGACGCTTCTGCTCGGCGATCCCGCAGAGGCGGAAGCCGTAGACCGTTCGCACGTCGGCGAGGGCGGTGGCTTCCGCCGGCTCGTGACCGTAGACGCGGACTCCGCAGATCACCGCCGGTTTCGCCCGGCCCTCGGTGGCGGCCGGTGCGTCATGTCCAGCGTGGTGGTGTTGCCCCGGGTCCACCTGTTCGAGCGTGCTCCGCATTCGGGCCATGATCCGTGTCCGCAGATCCGTCGGCTCGGCTTCCGATCCGGCCGAGTTGGTCAGTACGACCGCGCCGGCCGTCAAGGTCAGGATCGCTGCCACCCACACGAATCGATTTCGGTACCATCCCGCGAAACTCTGCCGGGAGAACATGCTCACCTCTTGTCTGGTCGCCGTTTCCGGTGCCCTGGCAGACGGCCCGGATGCCTCCGGCCGGTCGGATCTCCGGCGTCGGCTGTGGTGGGACACGTACGGCGGGGACGGTTGCCCAGGGGTGTGCCCGTCGTACGTGGAGACGGCCCGACGAGGCGGCGCGCGAGGGCCGGTGAGACCGGCGCGCTACCGGTGCTGCTGCTCCCGTGCTGCCGTTCCCAGCGCGGTTGCCCCCGCGCTGCGGCGATGTGAGCCATTGCAACACGACCCGGACCGCTCCGGCAACATCGACGATGCTCGTCGTCGTGCCGGGTACCGCAGGTGAGCAGACACGTTGTCCCGGCTCGGGTTGGCGAGGGGTCCGGTCAGGGTGGGTCGAACCGGCCCTGACACGCCGCAGCCGTGGGCATCCGGTGGCACGGGACCAGGTTCGGGGGATTCAACACCGGAAAGGTGGCGGAACTCCGGATCCAGTACTGCTCCGGGTGCCGGGGCCGGGCCTCCACGACGAACGGCTTCTCCCCGTCGCGGAGAATCAGCTTTCCGCCACCCTGCGGCGTGGAATCGTGGTAAGTGGCCTCGATCTCCCAACTACAGGACTTTTCCCCGGTGACCGCCTCCACACGCAGCCCGCCGGGGGACATGCCACCACCCAGGTCGATCTTACGGCGACTGAAGTACGGCCGTCCCTGCTCCTCGACGTCATCGGCGATGTACGGGATCGGATCCTCTTCGGTCAGATCGAAGAGCATCCCTTCGTAAGCGGCACCGCCCTCCGGGGCGACGTCGATCACCGCCTTGGCCGTCGACGGCTGGCAGGAGACGTTGACCGCGTGCATGTCGATGATCGAGAGCTGGGTCGTCCGGTCACTGATGATGTTCATGGTGAAGACCGCCGCGTCACTGGTGGACGGGTCTGTGAAGCCACCCGGCAAGCCACCGATCATCGACGGAAAGGGAAGCAGACGTCCACCCAACGTACGGAGGAAGCGCCAGATCTCCACGTCGGATCCGAGCGACTCCAGCTTCACCTGCTCCGGTTGGGTCAACGGCCGGTCGAGGACGATCCGCCAGAACTCGGGGATGGTGCGGTCGTACTTCACCGAAGCGACGAAGGGTGTCTTGGCCTGGTCGTGCCGCTGGCCGGCGTCCAGGTCCGTCCCGACCCGTGAATCCGCGGTCTCCCGGTTGAAGAAGTGGGTGACGACCAGAGTCGCCAGTAGGGACACGATGGCCACCGCGATCATGATGAGTAGAAACTTCGGCTTCTCCGGCGGCGGAAGATCCTTCATGCCGGGCGCGATCTGCTCCCCGGCGTGGGCGAGGAGTGAACGACCTTTCGGTGGCGCCGGTTCCGTAGCCGGTGGCCCCGGTTCCGCTGCCGCGGGTGGCGGCGCAGCGGTGGTCTTCTCGCCGTCCTTGTCTGCTCCCGGTAGCGGCGGTTCTGGTGCCATGTCCTTCTCCTGACCATCGTCGTCGCTCATGAGCACGGGTGGCGTGACCCGTCGTTCCTCCTGTCCGGTCACTGAGGCGGTGTCGCGATCGCCGTCACCGCGGGGTGAACGACCCGCTGCTCAGGCCCCGAGAACCAGGTCAACGCGGTGGCGCTCTGACCGTCGGTCGACGGCGCCAGGCTGGCGAAGACCAGCCCGGACCTGGTGCGTACCGACTGCGTCGGCAGTTGGCCCCTTACCCGGCTCCAGGAGCTGTTCGCCTCCAGACGCCACAGGACCGGGGCGCCGTAGGCCCAGGCGGATGCCTCCCCGCAGGACCAACCGATCGTGGTGGCGTACAGCAGGCCGTCCTCCCACCAGAGGTCGACCACCCGGGAACCCCGACCATCCGCGCCGAACGGGGTGGGGCCCTCCGCCACATCGAGGCCAGGGGTCGCCTGCCTACGTCCGGTGGCTGGATCCAGGACGGTGACGGTCGCGTTCTCCCGGCAGGCGTCGAAGTGACCGCCTTCGACGAAGGCCATTCGGGCTCCGCCGTAGGCGGTCGTGGCGGCGGCGGTCCCCCGGGAGACTGCGATGTTTCCCTTCGTCATGCCGATCCGCTTGACCTGCCCGTCCGAGGAGGCGAGCAGCAACTGCTCCGGTCCACCGTAGGCCGCCGTGCTGTCGAGATCGGCGCCAGCGAAGAGGGCCACCTCCGGCAGGCCAGCCAGGGCGGTGAGCTGCTGACTGAACCGCACCGGGGCGTCCACCGGTTCAGATGTGCCGTCCCGCCCCCGGGTCAACGCCAGCCGGTGGATCCTCCGCTTTCCGTCCACGACGAGGACCTCGTCCGTACCGACGGAGATGCTGCTTGAGCAGCCGACACAGGGGAGGGAGAAGCTGGTCGCGGTCGTGCGGTCGATGACCGCGACCGTCGCCTCGTCCGTGCCTGCGGCGGTCACTGCGAAGACGTACCGTCCGCTACTGGTCCAGCCCGGTGCCGTGTGGTACCCGGAGAAGTCGCCCTCGATCCGACTTACCAGTCGACCGTCGACAAGCAGGGCCAGCTCGTCTGCGGCGAGATAGGCCAGGGTGGGTGGCTTCGAGGGCTCCGCGGGCGCGCTGGACGATCCGTCGGACGGGTCGGCCAGCGTCGCGGGATCCCGGATGAGGTGATGGATCAGAAGCCCCAGCAGTACGGCCGACAGAACGGTTGCGGCCATCACCACAGACTGCACCCGAGACATACGCATCGACGGACGACCCTCCACCTGACGTCGTACCTCGAGTTTAGGCTGCGGCTGTGACGGTCGCACTCCCCTCTGTCATCGCCCGGTCGGGCCAGACTCAGTGCGCCAGCTGACGACACCGCCGAGCAGGGTTCCGAGAGGCCGGTCCCGGTGACGTCAGCGACTGAACGACGATGCCGGACGTGGGTGTCCATCGCCGTCGCCTCGGACACCATGCCGTACGTCCTGTGCCAGAGGCCGCGTGCGTCGTCCCGGCACCCCATTGGAGGTGACCGTCGTGCTCAACTTCGCCCCGTGTGAGCGATCCGATCCGGCCGCTGGTCGGTGAGAAGGTCGCGGACGCGGCGCCGCCCCCGACCGGTTGATCAGCAGAAACGGTCGATGGTGACCGGTATCAGTCCCTGCGCGCGCATATGTGTGGTCAGCTCCCGTAGCAGGAACCCGACCGTCTCGTCCCGGCTTCCGGCCAGCTCGCAGGTCACATCGAGGCACCAGGCGCTGCCAGCGCCGACGCGGCGCAGATCCCAGGTGAAGACGTCGCCGCGAGTGCGGTGTCCGGCGGTTCCGACGACCCGGGTGCCCGGATCGGTGACGTCGCCCGTCGCCGACATCTGCCAGGACGCGCACAGGGCCGCCAGGCCGTCCGGGGACAATTCGTTGGCGAACAGGATGCGATAGACGCGCGTCTCGTGAAAGCCAGGCCTGACTTCGGGCGTACTCAGCCGTAGCGCACCTGGCATTCTGGCCGCTGGCCAGTCGATGAAGTGGGCGCGAAGGGTGGCCTCGGACGGCAGTTCGTCGCCGCAGGATTCCCGGTAGATCGCGGCTGCGGTGGCCCGGTCGACCGGCATGACCCGTCGTCGCAGGCCGGCATCGGCGCGAATGCGTTGACTGGTGACCGAGGCGTCACACCACCGACGGTCCCACACGGTCCACCCGGTGCTGACGAGCCCCACGGCAGAGTGATCCTCGGCGAGTAGGAACTCCTCGGCGAGTATGCCTTCGAGCTCCGCCGGATTACCGCCGATCACGGGCACGGCGTGGAGCAGGTAGTAGTCCAGCAGCGGTGGCGAACCACGATGGCCGAGCGGAGCCGAGGGGGATGGGAACAGGTGCGCGCCCGACAAGGAGGTCACCCGCGCATCATCCGGCATGTCCGCTGGCAGCCGACGCGCGACGCACCGAAGCTGAGTTCCCGGCCGGACGCGGCGGGCCGCGCCGGACAGGTGCCCGACGCGGCCGGAGATCGGTGCCGACCGCTGCCGGCCGACACCGGGCGTCGCACGCCAGGGTGGAGATCGGTACGCCCGTCAGGCCGTCACACCGGACGAATCCGGTGACGCCGGTGCTGTTGTTCCTGACGTGGTACCAGCCCCACCTGTCGTTACCCACCGCGCCGCACCGCAGGGTCGCGCTCTGGCCCGCGTAGCCCAGGCCCAGCACCGTGCAGGTCGTCGACAGCCGGTGCGCGGATGCCGTCGCCCGAGGAGCCGACGCCGTGCGGCTCGTAGGAGCCGGGCAGCCAGCCGCAGCGCGGCGCCGGCGGCCGGTCGCCCGAGCCTGGTCGGCCGGCCCGGCGGGACGGTCGCGAACGCCGCACCGGTCGGGGTGACGGGGATTGTGTCGACCTTCGCCGATAGGTAACGTAGCGCATCGATATGGCTACCCACTGCTGTCGTCGGAGGTGGTCCATGTGACACGTGCCGTGGAGGCGGAACTGCCCCAATGGCCGCCGGTCAATCCCACCCGAGGTCCGTTCACCCCGTTGGACGAAGCCGAACGAGACCGCTACGTCGGCCCGGTGCGGCGGGTGCGGCTGCCCACCGGGGCTCCGGCCTGGCTGGTCACCCGGCACGCCGACGTCCGCCAACTGCTGCGCCACCCCGCTTTCAGCTCCGACTTCCGCCGCCCCGGCTTCCCGTTGCTGCGCCCGCTGCCGCCGCAGGCGGCCGAGGACGGCAGGGGCTCGTTCATCCAGATGGACGGTGGCGAGCACTCCCGCCTGCGGAGGATGCTCACCGCCGAATTCATGATCAAAAATGTCCGCCGGATTGAGCCGCTGATCCAGCGCACCGTCGACGAGGCGCTCGACGTCCTGGCTGCCGCCGGGCCTCCGGCCGACCTGGTGTCGTCCTTCGCCCTGCCGCTGCCGTCCATGGTGATCTGTCATCTGCTCGGCGTCCCCTATGCCGACCACGACTTCTTCCAGACCCGCAGCCGCACCCTGCTCGACCGCGAGATGCCGCCGGCGCGGGTCCAGCGCGACTTCGAGGAGCTGCGTGACTACCTTCGGGCGCTCGTCGACGCCAAACGGGCCCGGCCCGAAGGGGCGGACGACCTGCTCAGCCGGCTGATCCGGGAACGGGTCGAGCCGGGGGAGCTCGACGTGGACGAACTGGTCGGGATGGCGCTGCTGCTGCTCATCGCCGGCCACGAGACCACCGCCAACATGATCGGGCTGAGCGTCCTGCGGCTGACCCGGGACCCGGGGCAGTACGCGATCCTGCGGGACGAGCCCGACCGGGCAGCGGAGCTGGTGGAGGAGTTGCTGCGTTACCTGAGCATCGTGCGGACCGGCCTGCTCCGGGTGGCCACCGAGGACGTCGCGATCGGTGGTCGGCTGATCCGGGCCGGTGAGGGCGCGGTCGTGCTGATCTCCCTGGCCAACCGGGACGCCGACGTCTTCGACGAGCCCGACCGGTTCGATCCGTACCGGCAGGCGCACCAGCAGGTGGCCTTCGGGTTCGGGGTGCACCAGTGCATCGGGCAGCCGCTCGCCCGGGCCGAGCTACGTATCGCGCTGGTGGCGCTGGCCCGCCGCTTTCCCGGCCTTCAGGTGACGGCCGCGCCCGAGGAGCTGAGGATCCGGGACAGCTCGGTCGTCTTCGGACTCGACGCGCTGCCGGTGACCTGGTGACCGCCGGCGGCCGGCCCGTCGGCGAGGAGGCGCCGGTGCGGGTGGAGGTCGACCGGGACGCCTGCTGCGGGTCGGGCAACTGCGTGCTCGCCGCGCCGGAGGTCTTCGCGCAGGACGACTCCGACGGGCTGGTGCTGCTGCGGGCCGCCGCGCCGCCGGCGGGAAGCGGCGAGCGGGTCCGTCGCGCCGCCGATCTCTGCCCGGCCGGGGCCATCCGGATCGTCTGAGGCCACCGGAGCCTGCGCTCGTCGACCTCCGGGAGCGCCGACCCCGGGGCCGTGCGTCACCCTTGCCAGGCGTACGCCGGGCGACGCTGACTGCCGACGTGGGTGAGCCCCAGGGGCACGGTCCCGCCGTAGAGGGTGGGCGCGCCTCGCGCCTGCGCGTGTCCTACCCGTCGAGGCGTGCCCGCCCGCCGTCCGGCCGGTCGGGGTCCGCCGCCCGGTGCGGCAGCGGTGCTCTGCCGGGCCCCGCCGCGCGGCGACGACGCACCGCGCACCTCACCGAGGTTCCCCGGCCAACGCCGTCGGGTGCGACCGGAGCATCGCCCGGGCCAGGCTCGCCCGGTTCGACACGCCGAGCTTGCGGTAGATCCGGCCCAGGTGGGTGTCGACCGTACGGACGCTCAGGAAGAGCCCGTGTGCGACCTCCACGCTTGTCATACCGCGGCTCACCAGATCGGCGATCTGCCGTTCACGCTCGGTCAGCACGGCCAGCGGGTCGCCACCCCTGGTTGACGTGTCGGGGACGAGACGGCTCTGCTGTCGGCGAACCCGATCGACCAGACGGGCCGAACCGCACTGTTCGGCGAGCGCGGCGGCCCGTCCGAGCCAGGCGCGGGCATCGTCGGTGCGGCCGGCGTCGACCAGCACGGTTCCCGCCGCCGCCATCGTCCGGCACAGGTCCAGGTCCAGTCCCCGACCGGCGAAGCATTCGACTGCCTGCTCCGCGTCGGCCAGCGCCGGGCTGGTTTCCCCGCGTGCGGCGTACAGCCGCATGCGGGCGCGCATCAGGAAGCCCTGACGGCTGACGGAGAGGTTGCGCACCGAGGCCTCGGCCAGGTCGACCCACCGGCTCGCGTCACGCGTGTCACCCATCCGCAGCGCGGCCGTGGACAGCGCCTCGTACCACCGGGACCGGTTCGGCGGGGCGATCCGTGGCATCTCCGGGCCGCCGAGAGCGTCGAGTATCAGCCGACGCCCGCGTTCCGGCTCCGCCACCTTGATCAGCAGGTCCGCCAGGAGACAGGGCACGATCGCATCCTCGGCCGGCCCCTGGTCCCGGACCAGGGCGAGGGCCTGATCGCCCAGGGCGATCACCGCGGCGGCCTCTCGGTCGGAGTCCTGCCAGTACCGTACGAGCGCGAGAAGCGCGGCGACCGAAGCCCGGGCCGTCGACGTGCCTTCCGGTTCGAGCAGTTCCGCAGCCTCCTCCAGGGTGCGGCCGGCCCGGTCGAGCAGTCCACGTTGCAACTCCACCGCCCCCAGCGAGGTCAGGATGGCGGGAAGGATGAAACGTTGTCCGGTTCGGCGGGCCTCGTCGGCACCCCGGGACAGGTGCCGTTGCGCCTCGGTGAACCGGTGCAGGGCGTCCTCCGTCGCGCCCACCAGGTAGAGGGCCGGCAGGTTGGTGACGACGCTGCTGTCCGGCGTGGTGTCCACCAGATCGGCCGCGATGTCGGCGGCCCGGTCCGCGGCGTCGCTGTCCGCGGCGAGCAGGTGCGCCATCGCCATCTGGGCGACGGCGGCCGCCTCCCCGAGCCGGTCCCCGTGCTGCCGGGCGATGGTGGCGGCCTCGCGGGCGTTCAGGCGGGCGGCTTCCTGATCGAGCCGGTCGAGGGCGAGTGCCGCCAGTTCCGTGTGCATGGCCACGGCCGTGGAGGGAGCGCAGGGATGGGTGCCCCGCAGCGCGGCCAGCCCCTCCCGGATCAGAACCGACGCCTCGGCGTGCCGGCCCTGGATCCGGCGTACCCGGACGGCGACTGCCATGGTCGAGGAGAAGTCCCCACCCGGTATGCGGACCGCCCGGGGTAGGAAGGTGTGCACCAGTTGCTGCACGTCGCATCGACCGCCGCGCAGCAACTGGGCCCGCAGGGCCAGCACCTGCGCTTCGTACCAGCGGTCGTCGCCCTCGGGCAGCACTTGTAGCGCGGACTCCAACCACTCAAGTGCATCGGCCGGTGCGTCGTGCATGGTGCTCCGCGCCGCGTCGATCAGAACGGGCAACTGCTCGGGACGGCCCGTGTCGAGGGCCCGGGCGATGTGGTGGGCGCGCTGGATGACCGGAGCGCCGCGAGCCAGCAGTTCGGTCTCCACGCGCCGGTGGGCGGCGAGGCGTTGGCTGGGGCCGATCTGCGCGTAGACGAACCGACGGACGACGTCGTGCCGGAACGCGAAGCGCGGCAGCAACTGCACCGGGCGCATCAGGTCCAGCTCGGTGAGGGTGTCCAGGGCGGACAGTGTCTCCGTGACGTCCAGTTCGGCGACCGCGGCGAGCAGTTCCGCCGAACCGGGGGTACGCAGCACGGCGGCTGCCTGGGCGACCCGCAGTTCGCGGTCGGCGAGTTCGGCCAGCTCGCCGAGCAGGATCAGGTGCGCGTCGGTCATGGCCTCCGTGTCTGCGGCGGCCAGCAGTTGCAGGTAGAGGGGGTTGCCGTCACCCTCGGCGTGCAGCCGGGTCAGGTCCGGCCGGTCACCGAGCAGCTCGCGGGTCTGGCCGAGGTCCAGTGGACCTAGTCGGTGCTGGGTGAGCTGGCCGCGTGCGGCCGCCCGGGACAGCACCGCCGCCGCCCCACGGGACAGTTGTCGGTCCCGGTAGGCGAGGACCAGCAGCACCGGCGCGGTGGTGGTCAGTTCGATCAGCAGCTGCATCTGGTCCCGGTGCGCCGTGTCGAGCAGGTGCACGTCGTCGAGCAGGACAAGGGTGGGTTCCGTTCCCACCACGACCGGCGGACCGGTGCCCGTCCGGCCGGTGGCGGCGACCACCGTGAGGGTGTGCGCCCTGCCCTGCGCCGCGAGGGCGGAGATCAAAGTGGTCTTGCCGATTCCCGGTTCTCCGGCGAGGGCGACGGCTGCGCCGGTTCCCGCGTGCAGGTCGTCGAGCTGACGACGGAGTGCGGCGAATTCCGTCCGGGGCAGCGGGTGACCGGTGATCCGACCGGACTTCGGTCGAGCTGGTACGAGCCGGTCGGCCGGGATGGGCGTCATCGGACGGTGTCGCGGGACGGCCGCTGGCTGTGGGTGCGGAACCGCAACCCCAGTGTGATCAGAGAAGGCCGTTTACCTGGCATTAGGGATCCTTAGGGGGAAGATCCTCTTTGGGGATGTCGAGTACACAAGGCGGACGCTTCGTAGTCAACAGCTCACCGCACTCTTCGATCCGGCCAGATCTCGAGTTGATCGGTCCAGGTGTAGTTTCCCGGCGGAGGAAGGATTGCCGTCGATCTAGGGCTGGGGTAGAAAGGCGGCGGGCAGTTGATTTTCAGCGGGGCGACGAGCGTGCCCGCCGCCGTCCGGAGCTGGTCGAGGCTGGTAGAGCCGCGGTCCCAGGCGGCAGTCCACAGGGCTCCGGCAGGGCTCCCGAATCGTGCACGTTGACGACGGTCAGCTCGGACACCATCCGGAGAAGTACGCAGCCGGCACCTGCCACCGAGTACGTAACCGGATCCGTAGTTGTGCGGACGCCTCCCACGGCCACGGCTGCGAGTGTCGGCGGACACGCCGTCACCGTCCTCCACCAGGAAGCGGTCACGGGGGAGAGGAGACAGGATGATCGGGACCACGGTCGGCGGGACGCCGGCGCCGGGCGTACGCCGGGTCGGGCCTGTCACCCAAGCGCCCGAGGTCACCGTGGCACCGTACGCGGTGGTGCGGGTCGCCGGTGTCACCCTCCCGGAGCCGTCGGCCGTGACCGAGGAGTTCCGGGATGTCGCCGCCCGCCTGCTGGAGCTGACCGCACGCGCCGAGCGAATGGCCGCGGCGCTCGCCGACGTGCTGCACGAGCAGGTCGTCCGGGCCTCTTCCGACCAGCGTCGGGTGCTGCTGGCCCTGCGCCGCGACGTGCACAACGGGCGCAGCCCGTCGGTGGCGTCGCGTACCCGGCTGGCCGGCTGGACCGACCACCTGCCCGGCCTGGCGTCCTGGCTCGGCCTCCGCGACGACATCGACCGGCACACCGCGGAACTCGACGCCCTTCTCGCGCCGGCGCTCGCCGCCGACCGGGTCGCCCTGGCCGAGCTGTGCCGCACCGAGGAGTTGTCCCGGGCCGTCGCGCTGACCAGCGTGGACCTGCTGCGGGCGCTGCGCCGGGCGGCCGAGCAGGGCCCGGCACCCGACGACCGGGCACGCAAGTCGGAGGCCACCGTGCTCCGGTACGCGATGCGGGCAGCCACCAGGACCGTGCCGCTGTCCTGGTTCACCCGCGTGGGCTGGGGCCGCTGGGACGGGCCGGCGCCGGACCCGACCGGCTCCCCGGAGGTGGTGGCTGTCGCCAACGCCGACCGGGCCACTCTGTCCGCCCTCGTCCACGCCGTGCTCCGACACCCCGACCGTCGCGGCGATCTGCCCCACACGCTGGCGCCCGGCCTGTGGGTGGACGGGGCGGTGATCCGGCTGCGTCGCCAGACTCAGGCCCCCGACGCGCCACCCGGGGTGCAACGGGAGGAGGCGCTGACGCTGCCGCTGACCCGGGCGCTGCGGCACCTGCTGGATCTGCTGGAGCCCGGCAGGGTGGCGACGCCGCACCAGCTCGCGACGGAACTGGCCACCCGGCTGCCCCGTCCGGCGCCGCAGGCGTCCGCGGCGGCTCGGGCGTACCTGCACGCGCTCGTCGAACAGGGCGTCCTCCGCCCCGCGTACCCGGTGGACCCGCAGGCCGTCGACGGCCTCGCCGCCGTCGCCGACTGGCTGGCCGGGATCGGCCTGGCCGACGTGGCCGTGTCGCTGCGGGAGATCGATGCCAGGACCACCGCGTTCGCCGGTCTCGACGCGACCGAACGGCCGGCGGCCCTGGCCGGGCTACGCTCCCGCTGGGACGCGGCCTTCGCCCTGCTCGGCGCGGACCGCACGGGTCGTCCGCAACCCCTCACCGAGGACGTGACCCTGGTCCGCCCGGTGGGCCTCGGCCGGGCCCACGGCCGGGACCACCGGGGCACCCTCGCCGCGCTGACCCCGCTCTTCGAACTATTCGACCAGCACGCGGTGGTCCGCCGCCTGGCCCGGGACCGCTTCGTCGCCCGCTACGGCGTGGGCGGCCGCTGCGCGTCGCCGACGGAGTTCGCCGAGGAGTACGCCGCGGTCTGGCAGGCGACGCACCTGGTCGGCGTCGACGGCACCCTGGACCCGACGCTCGACCTCGCCCCCGGTGACGAGCTGCGCGAACTGGCCCGGCTCCGGGCCGACCTGGTGGCCGCCGTCACGACCGACGACGACGGGAACCTGACCGTCCCCGACGAGCTGCCCGACGACGTCGCCCCCAGGCTGCCCCGTTGGCTCACCAGCCGACCCGGCTCGTACGCGGTCTTCGGACAGTCCTGCCACGACGGCGCGTCGTTCTGTGTCAATCACGTGTACGGCGGCTGGGGCCGGTTCACCAGCCGCTTCCTGCGGCAGCTCCCCCCGGAGGCCGAAACGGCCGTCGCCGCCCAGCTCCGGCGCCACCTCGGCGCACGGGTGGCGCAGCTCCGCCCGGTCAACGGGTTCAACGGCAACCTGCATCCGCTGCTCGTCGGCGACGAGATCGCCGACGACCGCCGCCACGGAGCCCTGGTCCCGGACGACCTGCACCTGGTCCACGACGTCGCCACCGATCAGGTCCGCCTGGTGGTCACCGCCACCGGTGAACCGTTGGACGTGGTCTATCTCGGGTTCCTGGTGCCGGTGATGCTGCCGGAGCGCCTGACCAGCATGCTCACCGACGTGGGCACGGGATCGGTCGGACTGGGCGGGGCCATGGCGGGCCGACAGCTCCGCCGCACCCCGGTCGGCCCGGTCTGGTGCCGGCCCCGGCTGCGGTACCGGGAGGTGGTCCTCTCCCGGGCGGACTGGCGGCTCTCCGCGGACATCGTCGCCGCCTGGCGGGCCGAGCTGGACGCCCGGCCCGCTGAGGTGGGACGCACCGCCGTGCGCTGGCGACACCTGCTCGGCCTGCCCGAGCACGTCTTCGTCAGCGCCGCCGCCGTCGGGGGCGCGAAGGGGTTGACGGCGTTCATGTCCTACCTGGAACAGCCCCGTTCCCAGTACGTCGACCTCGCAAGCCCGCTGCACCTGCGTTGCCTGTCCCGGACCCTGGCCCGCTACCCGGACGGCGTCGTCCTGGAGGAGGCACTGCCCGCTCCCCGTCCCGGGCAGCCGGCGACGGAGGTCGTGATCGAGCTGTACCGTACGGGCACCGATGGGTGAGCCCCGGTCGACGGCCGCCGCCGACGTCGTCCTGCCGCGCCGGCTTCCGACCTGTCCGGAGGAGTTCCCATGCCCGTGACCGCCGCCCCCGTCCACCCCGGGCGGGGCTCCTTCCACAGCCTGCACTGCTATCTGCACTGGAGTGCGGAACACGTCGACGACTTCATCACCGGCACACTCACACCGCTCATGGAGGGACTGCGTCGGAACGGGACGATCGCCGACTGGTTCTTCATCCGCTACTTCGACGACGGTCCACACCTGAGGGTGCGGGCGCGGGGCGCCGAGGCGCACGAGCACCGCCGGTGGCAGGAACAGTTGGTGGCCGCGGCCCGGGCCGCCGACCATCCGCTGCTCGACCTCGGCACCGCCAGCCGTCCGGGGTGGCCGGGGCACGCACAGGCCCGGCAGGTCGACTACGAGCCGGAGACCGAGCGGTACGGCGGCCCGGCCGCGCTGCCGGTGGCGGAGGCGGTGTTCGGCACCTCCAGCCGGATCGCCGCCGAGGTGGTCGCGCGTACCCCGGGACCCGGCCAGCGGATGGTGGCGGCCACCGACCTGGTCCTCGCCACCCTGATCGCCCTCGACCTGGACATGCTCGCCGCGGCCCGATGGCTGCGCCGCAGCGCGACCGCCTGGCGGTGGCACCCGGAGAGCACCACGCTGACCGCGGGCACTGTGCAGGGGCCGGCGCTCGCCGCAGCCACCACGCAGGCCCGCTCGGTGGTACGGCGCTGGCACGAGATCACCGCCTCCGCGGCGGACGGCTCCCGGATCCGGGACCGGTGGGCCGCCCAGGTGCGCGCCGCCCGCGCCCAGCTGGAGAGCTCTGCCGGCGGCGTCGACCGGTGGGCCGGGGTGTGGGCGTCCCAACTGCACATGCTGCTCAACCGGTTGGGCATCCTGCCCGACGAGGAGCGCTCCCTCTACCACTTCCTCGCCGCCGCGTTGCTGGCGCCGGACGGCCCCACCGACTTCTTCGCCGACGGCACCGCCAGCCCCGACCGGCGGTACCTGGCGGCCAGCAGCTACGCCCCGGGCCGGATCGAGTGGCAGCGGCCGCGGACGTCGGGCCGGACGCGGCACGGCGACCGGCGACGCTCCGGTCCGCCCCTGGCCCTTCCCCCCGCCGCACCCGTGACGGCCGCGCTCGGCGACGCGCTCACCGCGCGGGCCAGCGGACGCGGCACGCTCTGCGGCCCGATGGACGCCGCGCACCTGGCCACTCTGCTGTGGACCGCCAGCGGGGCGAGTGATCGGGCCGACAGGCCCGGGATGCGCCGGCCCTACCCGAGCGCCGGCGCCAAGTACGCGGTCCGGCTGCGCCTGCTGGCCCGGGACGTGGTCGGCGTCCCGGCCCACCAGTACGACGTGGACGCCGAGTCCCGGCTCCTGCTGCCCACCGGCCCGGTGCCCACCGACGCCGAGCTGGCCACCGCGTCCATGTGGTTCAGGGCCGGACCGGCGACGCAGTCGGCGGACAACCCGGTCAGCCAGGAACGGATCGATCTGTCGGCGCTGCCGGCGCTGCTCGGGGTCTACGTCGACCTGCCCGTGCTGCGGGCCACCTACGGCCTCCGGGCGCTGCGCTTCGGCATGCTCGAGGCCGGTCACCTGGCCCAGAACCTGGCCCTCACGGCAGCGGCGACGGGACTCGGGCTGGGCATGGTCGGTGGGTTCTACGACGACATCGCCCACGAACTGCTCCTCCTCGACGGGGTCGACGAGGTTCTCGCCTACCTGCTTCCGGTCGGCCGGCCCGCCGGGTGACCCCTGGCGGTCGGGCCCGCACGTCGGGCCCGACCCCCTGGCCGGGCCCGGGAGGGGGCGGTCACGGGAAGGGATGCGGGTGCAGTGCCAGGTCCTCGTAGCGGGGCCGCCCGGGCAGGCGGCCCAGCGCCGCCGGCACAGTCAGCAGCCGGGGCAGCCCCCGCGTCCGCCGGTTCAGGTGACCGAACGTCATCGGCAGGGTGCCGGGGACGACGACCTTGGCAGCGTGCAACCCGAGGGCCTGCCGCAGCTCGGGGATGCTCTGGTCGACGACGACCGGTTCCACCCCGGCCCGGTGGTGCAGGTCCGCGCAGAGCGCGCCGAACAGGGCCGCGAGGTCCTCGACGGGGCGGGGCAGTCCCGGCCACACCTCCCGCCAGGCCCGGGTCCGCCCGGCCCCGAGCAGGAACTCGTAGCGCGGCCGTGCTTCCGGCAGGCAGTGCAGCATCATGTGGTCGTCCATCTGACGAACCAACGCGGCATCGTCGAGCATCGGCAGCAGCCGGTCGCGGTCCGCCCGCGCTGAGTCCCCCTGCCACGTGTCGCGCACCTCGTGGAGGTTGACGACCAGCTCCACCACGGCCGAGTGGATCGCCGAGAGGGGATCCAGGTGGGCGCCGGCCGCGAAGAAGGCCGTCGGCGCCCCCACGGCGGGCATCCGGTGGTGCGCCAGCGCGACGACCGCCGGCACGGCCAGGTCGGTGGTGGCGTCGAACAACCGTAGGTCGTAGTCGAGCAGGTCCAGATTGTCGGCGAGGTGCCCGACCACGTCGAGTTCGTCGGGGAGCGCGACCTCCACCAGGGGGGTACGGGCGTACCAGGCCATCAGGAAGGCGTCCCGTTCGATCACCTCGAACAGGCCGTGCAGGGCCGCCTCCTCCAGGCTGTTGCCGAGACCGCAGCCGTTGGAGGACTCCGACAGGAAGGTCGCCGACGGGCGTTGCCCGAGGTCACCCCAGTACGCCGCGTGCTCCGGCACCGCCACGGGCGTCGCCCGGCTGGGCGACCACCCCGGCACCCACCACGTCGGCACGTCGGGGGCGTACGGGATGTGGTGGGCGCTGGGCAGGTCGGGCAGACCGAGGGCCGCGGGATCGACGGCGTGCTCCGGTCCCAGCTCCGCGAAGGACGCCCACTGCCGGGCGGCGGGCCCGTGGGGGGCGTACCCGGCCAGCCGTTCCACCGCTTCGAAGAGCGCCAACCGGTCAGCCTCCGCGGCGGTCGTCGCCCGGCCGAAGCCCGCCACGGTGACCGCCGGACCGGCGACCACCGCCCTGGTGACAGGCAGCCCGTACCCCTCGTGCCGGTGCAGTTGGACGACGTGGCCCAGCCGTGGCTCCAGCAGTGCCCGGCGAAGTCCCGCCAGGTCGGTCGCCGGGTTCGGCCGGCGCAGTCGCAACGGGTCGGCCGGCGGCTGACCGCTGCCGGTGAGCGGCGTCCCAGGTGGAGCGGCGGGCTGCCGGCTGAGGCATCCGCCGCAGCGGACCCCCACCGGCGCCACCGGATGGGCGGACACGCTCCCGTCGGGCGGGACGACCCAGAGCCGCGCGGCGGCGGACTGCGGCTCGGCCAACGCCGACCGGACCACCGCGGCGAGCACGGGCAGCAGGGCCGGCGCCGGCCGACCGCCGAGCCGCAGCTCGGCATCACCGTGCGGCGTCCGGCCGCCCGGCGCCGCCAGCCTGGCGGCCTCCAGGCAGCGCAGGCAGGTGGCACTGTCGGGGCCGACCAGCGGACCCACCAGCGCCGTACCGCCGTCGAACCGGACGGGCAGGACGCTGCCGCCGGCCCCGGTGCCCCGGTCGGCCAGCCGGCTCAGCAGCGCCGGACTCCACCGGGTCGACACCACCACCGCCGGCCCGGAGCCGGCCCACCCGTCGTCCTCGGCCAGCACCGGGTACGGCGACCCCGCCCCCCTCAGCGCCTCGGCGAGCTGGCCGGCCAGGTCGGGGTCCGGCTGCCGGGGTCCGCCCCGATCGTCCCCGGGCAACCGAGGATCACCGGTCATCGCCGGCCCGCAGGACGACAAGCCCGACCGTACGCAGGGCGGCGGCCAGCGGAGCTGGCGGCGTCACCACGATCGGCTCCGCGGGGGCGCCGACGAGGGTCCGCAGTGACCGCCGGAGGGCGGCCTCCCGTTCGGACCCGTCGGGCATGGGCGAGGCCGAGCGGCTCACCCGTGGCGACGCTCCGCAGGGGCCGTGCGAGTACGGCGGACCGGGCCGGTGTGCACGCCAGCGGACCGTGGCGACCGCGGTGAGAGCGGCGAAGGCGACCGCGTCGTGGGCCGTAGCTTCGATCGCCCAGCCGAGTTCCATCCACCCATCGGGGTCCGTCGTGTCCGGGCCGCCCACGACGGCCAGCTGCGCCCCGGGGGCGAGCCGGCGGACGTGAACGGTCGCCGGGACGCCGAGGCGGCGGGTCAGCGTACGCCACCAGCGGCGGGCTGCCGGCGCGTCGAACGCCGACGGGGGGACAGCCTCCCCTGACGTGACGCCGGCCGAGGCCACCGACCGGCGGGCGAGGCGGCGCAGCAGCACTCCCTCGGCATGGCTGCGGTCCACCCCGCAGGCCAGCACGGCGGCCCCTCCGGTGGACACGCTGAGCAGCTCCACCGCTGCCAGCGTGGCGTGCAACCGCGCCGTGGAGGTGTCCGGACCGTGCCCGGTGACGAGCGTCCCACCGGCCGGGCCGGGAACACTGCCGACCCGGCACCGGGCCAGTCCCACCGGCAGTTGTGGCAGATCGTCGAGCTCCACCGGCGGCAACACACCGAGTTCCGGGTCGGTGAGGGAGGTGGGTAGGCCCGCGTGGACGGCGTCGTCCCGCCGGTCGGGGGCGTCGACCGCCGGTGACCGTACGCCGGGCGGCCACGGGTGGGCGGTGGCGCGCAGCGGGTCGCTCCGCACGACGAGCGCCGTCGGCGTGGTCGGGTCGGTCAGCTCGGCGAGCGCGCCGAGGAGCCGGTGCGCGGCGCAGGCGCCGGCCACCACGGAAACCGGGTCGCCAGGGGCCGTCGCCGCGCCGTCAAGTCCGAGCCGCTCGGCGATCAGGCCGGACTGGGCCCGCAGTTGCCTGCCCGGGCCGACGGGGGTGACGTAGCCGACCGTGGCGCTGGCCCCGGTCACCACGGCACGCCCGTCGCTGGCGGCGAGGGTGACGCGTCCGGCGTCGCGCGGTGCGTCGATGCGGGTCGCGGCCCGCCGGACCCGGGCTCCGGCGGCGGTCAACGCCTCGATCGCGGCGGTGGCAGCGGGACCCGTTCCCGTGACGGTCACCGATTCCCGGCCGATGCCGGTCCAGGACGCGGCGGGGTCGGTGGCGACCGAGGCCAGCCAGGTGGCGACGGCGGCTGGCGGCACCGGGGCCGGTCCGCAGGCGTCGGCGGGGGCATGGGCGTGCCCGGTGCCGGCCCAGTGCTCCGGCACCCGGACCAGCAGGTCGTGTTCCCGGAGCAGGTCGGCCAGCCGGTACAGGGCGAGGGCGACGGGCGGGCGTGGCGACAGGTCGCGCAGGTCGGCTGTGGTCCGGCCGGACGCGAGGCGCCGGGTGAGCAGTTGCCAGAGCCGCCACAGCTGTGGCGCGCCGTCCAGGGTGAGGCTGGTGTCCCAGGACCGCAGGTGCAGCCCGCCGTCGATCCGGGTCGCCTGCACGGTGGGGCGGAGTTGCCAGGAACTGGTCGACATCTGCGCGCCTCACCGGTTGGGGAACGGCTGGGGTCGTCGGAAGGAGTCCGGGGTTGGAAGGGCGACTGTCGCCGGGCCCGGCGACAGTCGCCTCGTCACTCAGGCAGCGCGGTTCGCGCTCCGCGGCGGCTACAGCATCGGCTCGTCCGGACTGATGGAGCAGGAGCAGGACGCCAGGCACGCGCTGATCCGAGACGCCCCGGTCTCGGGGATCGCAACGGTGTCGCGCATGACCGTCACGGTCAGGCCGCTGAGGTCGAGATCGTCGAGCTCGAACTCGTCGTCTTCTCGTTCGATCGGCATGTGGTCACCTCCCTTCGAGGTGGGATGAGGCCCGGGCACGCCGGGATGGCAGAGATTCTTCCGGCGGCCGGTGCGGGGCGTCGTCAGTAGTTTTGCCGACATCACTACTTACCCACGCTCGGTGGCGCTGCTGCCTGCCCGGCCGGGGTCCGCCCCTGGGCGACCCCTCGGTGGGTGGCGTGTCATCCTGCACAACGCCAGGGCCGAAACGTTCTTCGCCACACTGAGCGCAGGGTGTGATGCCCGGCTCGCGAGCGAGCCGTCTGCGGGCCTATGCTGACCGGCCCGTCGGTTTCGCTTCAGGCGCAGCCGCGGTACTGCAACGCGGCGTCCTTCATGTAGGCCCAGAGTGCCAGGCCGTTCCAGTAGTCGTAGGTGAGTGTCCAGCCGTTGGCGGTGTTGCCGGTGGGGCCGGTGACGACCTGTCCGTAGCGGCGGGTGCCGTACAGGGTCGACTCGTTGGGGGCGGTGTACATGCCCGCGTAGTCCCAGACGACGGTGAAGCTGCTCGTCGTGCAGGCCGCCTGCGCCGTCCCGGCCGGCACGAGGGCCGTCAGTGCGGTCGCGGCGAGGCAGGCCGCCGTCGTGTGTAGTAGCAGTCGTCGCACGGTCACCGCGTCATCCTATCGATGGTTATGGACGAATGTACTTCGACTGTGCCTTCAGCAGGATGCTCTGTCGACGGACAGCTTCGGCGGTCGCACGGACCGGCACCGTGTCGGGCATCGGCGTCGGTGCACTCCGTCGCTGGTCGGACGGATTCTCCCGCGTGGGTCGGAGGCCGGGTCATTCCCGGTGGGGAGGCCGATGTGGGTCCGCAGACTGACGTTTCCGGTTGTCGGCCCGGGGCACGATGGGCAGCAGTCACGTCACACGGGAGGCGACATGCACCTGTCACGCCGCAGTTTCCTGCTGGCCACCACCGGTACGGCGCTCGCGACGCCCCTGCTGGCCGGTGCCGGCCCGGCAGTCGCGGCCGGCCGTCCGCCCGCCGGGTCGCTGCCGGACGCGGCGCTCACCGCCGACCTGCGCGCGATCACCGAGGCCGGCATGCCCGGTGTGTTCGCCGAGGCGCGGGACGGACGGGACCGGTGGCGGGGCGCCAGCGGGGTGGCCGACGTGACGACCGGTCGACCGGTGCTGCCCGGGTTCCAGCACCGGGTCGGCAGCATCACCAAGACCTTCGTGGCCGCGACGCTGCTGCAACTGGTCGGTGAGCGCCGGATCGCGCTGGACGCCCCGATCGGCCGGTACCTTCCGGAGTTCGCGGTCGCCGGGGTGACCGTCCGGATGCTGCTCGACCACACCAGCGGGATCAGCGACTACGACCACGTCATCTTCGCCACCCCGGAGGACATCGAGCGGCACCGGTCCACCACGTTCACGCCGCGTCAACTCGTGCAGGCCGGCCTCGGTCAGCCGTCGACCGGGGCACCGGGCGCGGCCTTCTCCTACTCGAACACCAACTACATCCTGGCCGGGCTGATCATCGAGCGGGTCACCCGTCGGTCCGCCACCGACGAGGTGCACCGGCGGATCCTCCGGCCGCTCGGGCTGCGGCACACGTACTTCCCCGGCGTGCGTCCCCGGATCGCCGGCCCGCACAGCAGGGGCTACGTCCCGTGGTACGAGGGCGAGCTGCGCGATTTCAGCGTCAGCAACATGTCCTGGGCCTGGACGGCCGGGGCGCTCGTCTCGACCATGGCCGACCTGAACACCTTCTTCCGGGCGCTGCTCGGTGGCCGGCTGCTCCGCCCGGCTCAACTGGCCGCGATGAAGACCACCGTGCCGTTCGACCCGGCCCAGCCGGAGGCCGCCGGCTACGGGCTCGGCCTCTACCGGATGACCTGGCCCACCGGCGACGTCTGGGGGCACGACGGCCTGGTCTTCGGGCACAGCGCCATCTCGCTGCACACTCCGGACGGTCGGCGGCAGGTGAGCCTCGCCCAGAACGTGACGCACTACGCGCTGCCCGGCACGCCGGATCCGATCGGCGAGGCGGTCGGCAGGTTCCTGAACACGGCACTGGTCGGTGAGAGCGCCGTCGCGGCGCGGACCGCCACCGCCGCCCGGGTGCCTGCGGTCGTCCCGGCGCCGGGCGCACCGACTCTGGTCAGGCCACTGCCGCAGCGCTGACGCTGTCGCCCGGCAGCCGCGACCGGACCCCGTACTCCGGTCGCGGCTCCCGGGCGGCCGCCCCGTCGACCCACTCGGCGTCCGGCTCGCCCGCGTGACCGGTTCAGCAGGTCATGTCGATCTCCAAAACCGCGACCTCGTGCCGGTCGACCAGCAGCACGGTGGTCTGTGGGTCCTCCTCGAAGTCCTCGTCGTCGGGTGGCCAGGTCGTCGGCAGCAGGCCGGCGTATCCGATGTGGACGTCGGCACCCATCCGGGCCAGGACGAGATCGGTCAGGTTGTCGCCCAGGAACGTCGCGAGGTGGTCGGCCGGAAGCTCCGGGAACTCGTCGATGCCGTCCCAGCTGCCGTCGAACAGCTCGCTCAGGTGCATGCGTACCAGATTGCGGAGACCGGCACGCAGATCGGCGGCCGGTACGGGCCGGAACGCCTCCTCGTCGTGTTCGTCCGCGTCCTCGCGGTTCTCGACCCACCAGCGGGCTGCGGCGGCCACCGGATCGCCGTTCCCGGGGTCGAGCCGGCCGATCCGGAACCGGAAGGTGACCGGGCTGTTGTTGTTGACCCAGAGCAGGTCGCTCAGCAACGTCATGATGCAGGCCAGCCGGGTCCGCAGGGCGGCGTCGGCGTCATCGGAGTCGGTGATCGGCGGCTGCCGAATCTCCGGAGCCGGATGCAGCGAGACCCGCAGGGTGCTGCCGTCGAAGTCGCGGTGCAGCAGGTGCAGCGGCGCCGGCCGGCCCGGCTCGTCCGGCCGCTCGCTGTCGATGGTCAGCCGGAGCAGATCGGCGTACGGGCCCGCCAGCTCGTCGGCGAGGAACCGCACCAGCACTTCCGCGCGCCGGTCGGGTGCCCCCACCACGGCCGAGATCAGCCCGACGAGTTCGGTTGCCACCTCCTCGTCGGTGCGCACCGGCTCGTACGGCCGTCCCGGCCCGACCGACACCCGACTGGTCAGCACGGTCGCGCCGGTGACCTCCGGAAGGTCGGCGGCGTCCGCGATCTCCGTCAACGGCGGCGGCTCCGGCCACTGCTGATCCCGGCGGGACCTGGTCCGGCCGGACACCACGGTCGACGACCAGCCGGCGGCCTGCTCCGGCGACCACGCCGCCAGCAGCCACACCGCCGCCAGGCGTACCCAGTGCTGGTTCGTCAGCCGGCGGCCATCCTCCCGCTCGACCGGGTCGGGCTGTCGGTACCAGGAGTCGGTGTAGGCCGTGGTGCGTTCCACTGCGGCAACCCCTTCCGCGTCGGGGAGGTGCGAAGGTAGCAGGCGATGGTGACAATTCCGTCCACAGTGCAGGGCGGGCGCCGTGGTCCGCTTGCGGCCGATGGCGTCACGGCCGGAACTGTCGGTCGGGGCTCCTACGATCACGGCCATGTCGGCTGCCTTCACCGCGCTGTGGACCCAGGACGTCTGCCGGGAGCTGCGTCGTCACCGGGTCGGCGAGCGGCCTCCGGTGGCGTTCAGCGGGGTGCACCAGTCCCTGCCCAGTTGGACCAGCGTCGGGGTCGGCGACTCCGTCTTCGCGCTGCACGTCAACCGTTGCGTGCTGCACGTGGTGAGCCGCCTCCGCGTCGTCGACAAGCAGCGGCGCGACTGCTGCGGCAGCGCCCCGGTGACCTGGCGGGATCCGGCTCATCCGGGCCACGACGCCTGGGCGATGCTCGGTGCGGACGGGTGTGGAGCGGTCCCGGTGCATGTCGAGGCCACCCCGATCCGCTTCGACGTCACCGTTCCCGGCGACCTGCTCGGCACACTGACCTGGCGCAACCGGCGCGGTGACCAGCGCACCCTGAAGTACGTCGTCGACGGCCGTCTCGAACGCTCCGTCAGCCTCCAGGGCGTCTACCGCCTGACCGACGAGTCCGCCGCCGCACTGGGCGCCCTGCTCGACAACTCGCCAACCCCGAGCCGATCGGCACAGCCGCTCCACACGGCCCGCTAAGTCCGTGGTCGGCGCGGGTGCGGGTCACCGATGATGACGGCCATGGCCACGTCCCGACGAGCCGACACAGCCACCGCCGCCGGTCAGCCGCCCGACGACGACGGCCCGGCTGAGCTCGTTCACGGGTACGTCAGTGGCCCTGACGCCACGTTCCTGGCGACGGCCCGCGCCCTGACGAAGCTCGACGACGCGGTGGCCGTGGTGCTCGTCGAGGGCATCAGCGACCAGATCGCCCTGGCCACGGCCGCCGTCGGCCGTGGCCGGTTCTCGACGCGGAGCGGATCGGTGGCGGTGGACTACGAGCTGCCGGCAGAGGGGGCGAGCGGCGGGCAGGCAAGGATCCGGTTCACGGACGCGGCCGGACTGGCCTGGGAGAGGGTGGGCCTTCAACCCCCCGCTCGTTACACGCCGTCGGAGAGCCCCATGGGAAGGGCGTTCCGACTGCTTCCCTGGCTGGTCTTCGTGATCTACGTCGTTCTGCCTGCGATGGTCATCACCGCTCTCATCCTCATCGCCTGGCTCCTGCCGTAGCGCGGGCGTGGGTTCCCTCTGGGACTACCGGGCGTCGCGCCGACGACGCGCACGCTCGAACTCGGCGACATCCGACATCCAGGGACCGTGCTGTTCGAGTGCGGTGCAGCCGCCGCGGACGAAGGCGCTCACCAGGTGCCGGTACCCGCCGATCCCGTCGACCAGGCTGTACTCGACCTGGTACTGCGGATCCGACCCGGCTTCCCCGTGTCGTACGGTCGTGATCCGGGCGATGGAGTCCGCATAGAAGTGCAGCTGGATCCCCTCGCCCAGCTCCTCGTCCTCGATGGTGAACACTTCGTTGTCCGCGGCAGAGCGATCGGCGACGAACTCCCAGAATTCGGCGGAGGCAGTGCGAGGACCGTCCCGTCGCCACTTCCTCTCGCCGCCCTTGTCATCGGTGAACGACAGGGCCGTCTTTCTCGCACTCTCACCGAGGTCGGCGCGGTCATCGGCAGCCTCATCGTCGTCTTCCGCCGGGGCGGTCCTGGAGCGGTCCGCAGCCTCCGAGCACATCAGAAAGCTCACCGTACGCACCGCGTCATTTACGAGTTCGGGGTACGCGTGGCGCACGGCCGCGTCGACCGTCGCCGCCATCCGGTCCCAGTCGCGCTTGTCCGTGGCCCGCCTTCCCCGCCGCGGATCGAGGCCGATCCGCATCCCGGCGCATGCCTGCTCCGCGGTGGCGATCACACGCATGACCTGGGGGAGCAGTGCGGGGTCGACGGCATCGGGTATCCGCCTGGGAATCGTCGCGCCATGCAGATACTGGCCCGTGTACCGCAGAATCGCGGCGTCGAGTGGCCCGAGGACTGCTCCGCGCTCGGCGCGACGGCGGTCGGCGTGATACTCCTGGGCACGTTTCTCGTTCGACCTCTCCGTCGCCGCGCGCATCGCCTCGCAGACGTGACCGCGCTCAAGTAGAGCGATGTCGGCGCCATGGGCGACGAGCCGGCTCCTGTCCCACCGGATGCGCCGGAAGAGCGCGTCGACGTCCGCGGGCGAGGAGAGCAGGACCGGGTCCAGGAGCGCGGCGGCAGCGTCCTCGTCGAGCCGGCCACGGGTTCCGGCGGCGTCGCACAGCGGAAGGACCGCACTCCACAGCAGCAGGTGTCTGGCCAGGTCCTCCCGGATCACCGCGAGGTGGGCCTCCCCGATCGGGAACGTGAAGGTGCGAGGCTCATGGTTGGCGTCGGCCCCGGCGGCGAGCATCAGCTTCAGCTCGCCGTCCTCGCGGATCACGTTCGGGATCCAGCCGCTGCTACGCGTGAAAACGGCGTCTCTCACCGCTCAGGCCTTCCCGCAACGGCACCGGCTGGACATGGGCGCTCCGGGCCCGCGGCGAGTGTCACGGCGATGGTGCGGCCCATTCCGCACCACCTGTTCACGACCACCGCGCAGTTTCGACGTCGAGGCGTGGGTCGGTGCGTACCCAGACCTCGCCCCCGGCGGCCCCGGCCGGGGCGTCGACTCGTTCGAGACCGAGGAATTCGATCAACTGGAGCAGTTCGGCTCGTTCGGCTCGGTCGTCGTCGACACCGTGCGAGTCGAAGAAGACGTAGTACTTGTCGCTCGGGTCGACGATGCCCGAATCTGCCCAGATCTGGGCGACTTCTTCGATCGCCGCTGCTTCCGTCGTGATCGTGGCGGCGCGGGCGGCACCGCGGGTCTCCGGTGACGCGTCGAGGTCCGAGAGGTTGGAGAACCACTGGCCGAAGCGGTCGAGGCCGGCATATCCGTTCTCGAAGAACAGCATCGCGCTCGGAAGGTAGCGGTTGGGCCGGTCGACCTGGAGGTGTTCCGATCGAGGTTGGTCCGCGTCCCTGGTCCGGGAGATCACCCCCAGCCGGGGCATGAGTACCACACTCTGCCCCGCCGGCTCATCCCTGATGGTGTAGGTGTCAGACTCGCGACCCCGGAAGAACGCAGAGAACGCTACGTAGGCCTCCTGAGGGTCGCCCACCGAGACTTGTTGATCGTTGCCATCACCGACAGCGAAGACGAACTGCTTCGGTCCGGGTTTGTAGGGGCGGGCCATGCGTGTCCTCCGGTCGCGTGTGACAGCTCCACCACCGTAGTGGATCAGTGCGGAACTGCCTGCGGCCCTGGTCACAGGCGTGCGGTGCGCGCTGGCCCTGCGCGAGCGACCAGCCGCCCGCAAGCCCTGAACGGGGCCAGCCCTCAAGCGGACTGAGGAGGCGCGGTGGGGGTGGCGGCGGCGCCGGCCCCACTGTCACGTCCCGGGGAGCGGCGCCGGCGGGGCGAAACGTCGGCATTGGCGGTTGGTGAACGACTGCTATCCCGGGCGGCGGTCGGCCGCGATCATTGCCCGGAGATAGATATGAACCAATCTCACCTCCGGGTGGACGCCCGGGCGCGGAGGGCGAGACGTCGGCACGGCAGCCGGGCGTACCGAAGGCCCGACTCCGCGTCCCCGGAGGAATTCATGCCCCGTTCCCCACTCCGCGCCAGGCTCGCGGCGTTCACCGCCGCCGTCCTGACCGCGAGCGTCCTGACCGTCACCCCGCCGTCACCGGCACTGGCCGCCGCCACGTTCGCCGCCAACGACTACTGCCTCGGCCAGTGCGCCGATATCCTGCCGCCCGGGCAGAACGGCAACGCCACGCTGGCCGCCATCCTGGCCCACCAGGCGCTCGGCACCCGCCCCGCGCACTCCAGCGACCAGCTCGACGAGTACGCGAACCTGGTCTACAACTACGCCGGGCTGACCGACGAGCAGATCGCCCACTTCTTCAACGACGCCTCCTTCGGCGTCCCCGCCGCGCAGGTCGAGAGCACCGTCTCGCCGCGCGCCGACGTCACCATCGTGCGGGACAAGGCCACCGGCGTCCCGCGCGTCACCGGCACCACCCGCGCCGGCACCATGTTCGGCGCCGGCTACGCCGGGGCGCAGGACCGGCTCTGGGTGATGGACCTGTTGCGGCACGTCGGCCGCGGCAAGGTCACCTCGTTCGCCGGCGGCGCCCCCGGCAACCGGGAGCTGGAGCAGAGTGTCTGGGCCAACTCGCCCTACACCGAGGCGGACCTCCAGGCCCAGGTCAACGCGCTGCGCACCAAGGGCGCCCGGGGCCAGCAGCTCTACACCGACGTGGTCGACTACATCGCCGGCATCAACGCCTACATCGACAAGTCGATCGCCGACGACAACTACCCCGGCGAGTACGTGCTCGCCGGCGCCGGCAAACCGAAGCACTTCACCATGACCGACCTGATCGCCACCGCCGGCGTGATCGGCGGCCTCTTCGGCGGGGGCGGCGGCAGCGAGATCCAGTCCGCGCTGGTCCGGGTGGCCGCCCGGGCCAAGTACGGCGCCACGGAGGGCGACCGGGTGTGGGCGGCGTTCCGGTCGCAGAACGACCCGGAGACCGTGCTCACCCTGCACGACGGGCAGAGCTTCCCGTACGGCGCGACGCCGCCCGGCGCGACCAGCGCGGTGCTCCCCGACGCCGGCACGGTGGTCGCCGAGCCCCTCGCCTACGACCAGACCGGCGGGGCCGCCGCGCGCACCGGCGCCAGCACCGCCACCCAGGAGCTGATCGGCGGCCTGGCCAACCTGCGCGCGCACGGCATGTCCAACGCGGTCGTGGTCTCCGGACGGCACACCACCACCGGCAACCCGGTCGCCGTGTTCGGCCCGCAGACCGGCTACTTCGCCCCGCAACTGCTGATGCTCCAGGAGTTGCAGGGACCGGGCATCAGCGCGCGCGGCGCCGCGTTCGCCGGGCTGAACCTCTACGTGCTGCTCGGCCGCGGCCAGGACTACGCGTGGAGCGCCACCTCCGCCTCGCAGGACCTCACCGACACGTACGCGGTGCCGCTGTGCACCACCGACGGCAGCGCGCCGACGCTGCGCACCAACCGCTACCTCTACCACGGGCAGTGCCTGGCCATGGAGACGCTGGAGCAGCGCAACTCCTGGTCGCCGACGCTGGCCGACTCCACCCCGGCCGGGTCCTACACGCTGCGCGCGTTGCGCACGAAGTACGGGCTGGTCGCCTACCGGGGGCTGGTGAACGGGCAGCCGACCGCGTTCACCAAGCTGCGCTCCACCTACCGGCACGAGGCCGACTCGGCGATCGGCTTCCAGGCCTTCAACGACCCGTCGGCGATGGGCAGCGCGGCGGCGTTCCAGACGTCCGCCGCGAGCGTCGGGTACGCGTTCAACTGGTTCTACGTCAACTCCACCGAGGCGGCGTACTTCAACTCCGGCTCGAACCCGGTCCGCCCGGCCACCGCCGACCCGAACCTGCCGGCGAGGGCCGAGCCGGCGTACGAGTGGGTCGGCTGGAACCCGGACACCAACGACGCCACCTACGCCCCGCTCTCGGCCCACCCGCAGTCGGTCAACCAGGACTACTACGTGAGCTGGAACAACAAGCAGGCGCGGGACTTCGGGGCGGCGGACGGCAACTTCAGCTTCGGCTCCGTACACCGGGGTCAGTTGCTCGACGGTCCGGTGCGCGCGGCGATCGCCCAGCGCAAGCTCGGCCGCGCCGACGTCGTCAAGATCATGGCGGACGCGGCGGTGACCGACCTGCGCGGCCAGCAGGTCCTCGGCGACCTGCTGCGGGTGCTCGACAGCGCGCCGGTCACCGACCCGGCGCTGGCCGACGCGATCGGCAAGCTGCGGGCCTGGCAGCAGGCCGGCGCCCGGCGGGTGGAGAGCACGTCCGGCTCGAAGGTCTACCAGCACGCCGACGCCATCCGGATCTTCGACGCGTGGTGGCCGCTGCTCGCCTCGGCGCAGTTCCGCCCCGGCCTCGGGCCGGACCTCTACGCCGCGCTGGTCGACGCCATCGAGGTCAACGAGGCGCCGTCGGGCGGCCAGAACGGCGGGCGCGACGGCGCCGCGAGCTGGGCGTTGCAGGGTCAGGCGCACAAGGGCTCGTCGTTCCAGTACGGCTGGTGGGGCTACGTCGACAAGGACGTGCGCACCGTGCTCGGCGACCCGGTGGCCGGCGGCCCCGGGCGGGCGTACTGCGGCGGCGGCAACCTGGCCGCGTGCCGGACGACGCTGCTCGGCGCGCTCGGACAGGCGGCGGCCGTGCCGGCCACCACCGTCTACCCGGGCGACAAGTCCTGCTCCGCCGGCGACCAGTGGTGCGCCGACTCGATCGCCCACTCCGGGCTCGGCGGCATCACCCACCCGGTGATCGCCTGGCAGAACCGCCCCACCTACCAGCAGGTCGTCTCGTTCCCGGCACGCCGGGGCGACGACGTCACCAACCTGGCCCAGGGCCGCCCGGCCACCGCGTCGAGCACCCAGTTCCTGACCAGTCACACGCCGGACAAGGCGGTCGACGGCAGCCTGAGCAGCCGCTGGGCCAGCAGCTACAACGACAACCAGTGGCTCCGGGTCGACCTCGGGGCGGCCCGCACCGTCAGCCGGGCGGTGCTGCGCTGGGAGTCGGCGTACGGCACGTCGTACCGGATCGAGGTCTCCGGCGACGGCAGCTCCTGGACGCCGGTGTTCGCCACCACCACCGGCAACGGCGGCGTCGACAACGCCACCTTCGCCCCGGTCGCCGCCCGCTACGTGCGGGTGTACGGGGTCAAGCGGGCCACCTCGTACGGGTTCTCGCTGCACGAGTTCGAGGTCTACGGCCGGTGACGCCGACGGCCGGCCGGCGGGAGCCCTCCGCCGGCCGGCCACCGTCCGGGCAGGTCAACAGCCGCTCGTCGAACGGACGTGCGAGGATGCGGCCCTCGATCAGGTGCCGCAGTAGTCCCAGCAGTGACATCGTCGCGGGGAAGTCCGCGTCGGCTTGCCGAGCTGCCCGGGCTTCGGTGGACGGACCGTATCGTCGGGTCATGGCGGAACTCGATGTGGTGATGCGCGGCCTGCTGCATGACCTCGGCGTCACCTTGCACCCGCGGGGCTTTCACAGCTCAGGTGCGGTGTGGCGACTGATCAGGCCCGAGGGCGTCGCCGTCATTCACAAACAGCCGTCGGAGCGGTCACGGCCCGACGCAAGAATGTTCTACATCGATACTGCGGTAGCCCCCAAGGAGTGGTGGGACTGGCTGGCTTACCGAACCGGGCAGACCCAGCCGATGAACAAAGCGAGCGATATCTACCGCATCGGCCTCATGGAACGCCGCGTGCCGTGCCCGCACCCCGCCGACAGTGACCGCGAGCGCTGGCAGGTGACAGCCGACACCGATGTGGATCGGCTGCGCGCTGATCTCCTCACTGGCGTGACGCGGGCAGCGGATCGGCTGGTAGAACTCCTGCAGCCAGGCCGCTACCTGGCCGAGTTGAACGCATTGCCCAACAAGCAGATCGGCCATTGGCCACCACTGGTCATCCTGCTCTCCGGGCGAGGACCGTCACCGGAACTGGATGCTGCCTGCGCCGGATTACGCGCGGCCTTCGCCGAGCGGCCCCGGGCGGCCGAATACGTCGACGAACTCATCGGCTGGGCGCATGCCCGCGCGTCGCGCTGAGCGCTTGGCACAACTCCATGACAGACGGTCCACAGCGGCTCGCAGTGCCGTCGGCCGAGGTCCCGGCGCGGACCCCGGTCACCAGCGGCCCGCGCCGACGGGGCTTTACGACGTCAGAGCGGGGTCGGGGTGGGACAGTCGGGCGGATTGCCGGCGGCGGCCGAGTGACAGGAGCAGGCCGGCGGCGGCGAGGGCGGCTCCTGCGGCAGCGGTGTACGCGGGGAGTTGGGTGGGGATGCCCAGGTGGACGGTGATGCCGAGGATGCGGGACAGGCCCCAGGGCAGCAGCGCGAGCTGGTCGTTCCACACCGTCAGCGCGCGTTCCAGGCCCACCACCGAGACCAGGGCGGACAACACGCCGAGGGGCACGCCCGCGGCGGTGAGGGTCAGCCCGACGGCGCTTCGGCGGCGCAGGCCGTACCGGTCCCGCAGGACCACGGCGGCGGCCACGAACAGCCAGCAGAACGCCGCGAACGCGACGGTGACGTACGTCGCGCGCAGACCCGGCGCGGTCCAGAAGGCGAACCAGTACCCGCCCGGTCCGCGCCCGGCGAGCGCGGCCAGCAGCAGCACGCTGCGCAGCAGCGCGACGCCACCGATCACGGCCCACAGGTGAAACGGTTCCCGCCGGCCGACGACGAGGCGTACGACGAGGGCGAACAGCGCCCACCCACCGAGGGTGACCAGCAGGTGCGCTGGCGCGGCGAACCAGGTCAGCACGAGCCGGCTCGCCACCAGCACCACGGCCGGGACCAGCCACACCAACACCCGGTCCGCCCGCGCCCCGGGCGTCGGCAGCGCGGCGACCCGCCACGGCCGGAGCGCGCCGAGCAGCAGCCCGCGCGCGGCGGCCGCGCCGAACCCGCGCCCGCGCAGGCCGAGCAGCACCACGAGCAGGATCGACCCGAGCAACGCCCGGGCCGCCCAGGCCATCGCCGGGTCCCGGTCGGCGCGCCGTGCCCCGAGGTCGGCGGCGGTGAAGTTGTACGCGGGCAGGTCCAGGTCGGCGCCGTAGCGCTGCCGGTGCGCGTCGCGTGCGTCGTGGTACGCCGCCGCGGCCAGCCGCCAGTCGTGGCGGGCGGCGGGGGAGCCGGTGTCCAGCCACTGCGCGTGCCGCAGCACCATGGCCCGGTACGCGCCCAGCGTCTCGAACAGGTCGACCTGGTAGTCGAGCGTCGTGGTGAAGCGCCCGCGCAGTTCGGCGTCGCGCCAGGTCGCCGGGTCGGTCGCGGCGACCAGGTCGCGCATGCGCCGGGCCAGCGCGACGGCCTGCGTGCCCTCCTCGATCGCCTCGTCGACGCGGCCGCCGGTCACCGCGTAGATGCTGTCGAGCGCGGCGGAGTCGCCGGTCGGGATGTCCCACTCGAAGATCCACATCATGGGCGGCGGTTCCAGCCCGAGCGCCCGCACCGACCGGTCGGCGTACGGGCCGATGTAGAGGCCCTTGGTGACCGCCTGCCGGGACAGCGCCATGGCCTGCCCGATCGCGGCGACGGTGGCCGGGTCGCCGGAGAACGTGCGGTACGCCCAGTCCGCCGTGACCTGCGCCGGGTCGGCGTGCGGGTCCCAGGCCAGGCGGCCGACGGCGTACGTGTTGAGCTCGTAGAGCTGCCAGAAGCCGGCACGCAGGTGCAGCGACATGGGCCCGGCACGCAGCGGCCCGCCGTCCTGGGTCCAGTTCCAGACGCCCTCGACGTTCGGGTTGGCGGCGAGGAACGCGCGCAGCGCCTGGCGGTGCAGCGGGCCGAGGTCGTTGGGCAGCGAGCCGAACGCCTCGAACTCGCGCCGGGCCTGGAACTCCACGATGCGGCGGTGCCCGCCGCCGAGCAGGGTGGTGTTCAGCGGCAGGTGGCTGTAGAAGTCGCCCAGGGTGTACTTGGTGGACACGATCAGGTGCGGGTCGTCGAGCCCGCCGAGCACCCGCGCGTACGACTCCGGGTTGGTGTGCAGGTCGCCGACGGCGCCGACGCCCACCGTCCAGGTGCGGAAGATGATCTCCTTGCCGGCCGCGCCCGCGGTGTCCAGCAGCGCCCGCAGCATCGCGCGCACGGACGTCTCCGTGGTGACCGCGAGCCGTGACGAGTAGTCCCAGCCGGCCCCGGCGTACACCTCGCCGCCCTCGCCGACGCGGACCATCAGGCCGTCGACGAACGGCATGCTCTCGAACAGCTCGGCCAGACCGGCCTGGTAGACCGCCCACAGCCGAGGGTCGGCCACGTCGAGGCCGCCGACGGTCCGCGTCAGGTACGCCTCCAGCGGGGGCGACACCGCGAGCATGTCGGTCAGCAGGAAGACCCGTACGCCCATGTCCTCGGCGTACCGGAAGACGGGGCCGAACGCCGCGACCATCGCCCGCGCGCGGTCGACGTGCGGGTCGCCGGGCGGATAGACCGCGCGCCCGTCGCCGACCTTCGCGAACGTGACGTACTCCAGGAAGCCGGGCACGACGATTCCGTTGAATCCCTGCGCCACCGAGTGGTCGACGAACTGCCGGAACTGCGCGTCGATGCGGGCCACCGCGCCGGCGTCCACCCACGGCGCGTCAGGCAGCACCGCCGATGCGACCACGTCGGTGTTCAGGCCGTAGTCGTCGCCGGCGGCGAAGGCGGCCGGATCGGGCTCGCGCCCCACCGAGCCCGCGTCGGTCAGCCGCAGGCCGAGCCGGGGGACGACCACCCGACCCGCGTCCGCCGCGGGAAGCGCCTCGGCACCGGAGCGGATCCGGTCGGCCAGCCGGTACATCCCGGCTGCCACGCCCGCGACATCGCCGCCCTGGACGGCCAGCTCGGCGCCGTGCACGTCGAGCCGGTACGACTCGGGCGCCCCGCCGAGGGTGGCCAGCACGCGCGCCCGCAGCGTGGTCACCGCCGACAGGTCCGGGGCCGCGCCGGTCCCCGGCGCGGCCGGCGCGGACCTGGCCGGGCGCGGCGCGGCCGGGGCGAGCACCGGCCGGGGCAGGCCGCGGGAGACGACCGCGTCGGCCACGGCGGCCGCGGCCTTCCTGACGCGCGGCTCGTCGGGCACGACGAGGGACGCCAACGGCGGGACCGGTGCGGGCGTCCGCGCCGGGGCGGCGACGGCGTCCTCGCGCGGCACGGCGGCGGGGGAGTGGCTCAGCCCCAGCGTGTCGCCGACCCCCCAGGCCGTGGCCGCGCCGAGCGCCAGCAGGACCGCCGCGGCGACGAGCAGCGAGTACGGCCTGCGGGCCCGAGCAACGTGAGCCATGCTCGGATGGTAGTGGCCCACCGGCCCCGTCCTCGACGTACGGAAAGCGCTCCCTCAGTGGCCAGCGATCGCTGCGGCCCGGTGCCGCGCTGACCTCGCGTGGCAGTTCCGTATCGGCAGCCTCGATCGCCGGTGTGTCGACCAACCCGGCGTGCGCCGGAAGGCACTGGACGAAGCGCCGCCAACCGTTCACACGCCGACGCCGGTGGCGAGCTGAAGCGGTGCTTTGATCCACGCATCAGTAGCCGAACCGTCCCACTTCACCAGGCGAAGTACGTCAGGCAGGTGACGTCCTTCGCCTGGTGCCGTCAGCCGATCGCCCGGCTGCTCGGACCGGGTCTGGCCGTGATGGTCGTCCTGCTTAGCGCACGTCGCAGCGCCCACAACACCGTGACCGGGTAGGGGCACACCCCAGCGGGCTTCACCGCTCAGGCACCGTACCCCCGCTCCGCCAAGAAGATCGCACCGCCGCGACAACATCCGCTCCTGCCGCGGACGCGCGGTGCAGGGCGCCGTGGCCGCCCGGGATGTGCTTACCTTCTGACATGCCGCATCCCATCATGTTCGACGAGGCAGATCCGCTCCTGGACCGGCTGCGGACGCTCGCCCTGGCCTTTCCCGACGCGGCCGAGAAGATCTCCCACGGGCGTCCCGCCTTCTACACCACCAAGGTCTTCGCCTACTACGGGGGATCGGTGAAGGTCGACGGCGTTCATCAACAGCACGAACAGTCGGTGATCGTGCTGGTTGACCCCGACGAGCGCGCGGCGCTGCTGGCGGAAGACCGTTGCTTCGTGCCGGCCTACCTGGGTGTCTCTGGGTGGGTCGGGGTGGACCTGACCGATGAGACCGGCTGGGATGAGGTCGGCGAGCTACTCGACGCCAGCTACCGACGTACGGCCGGGGCACGCAGGATCGCGCTGCTCGACTCCCGGCGGCCCTGAGCACCCCGCAGCTGCTCATTTGCCCTCTGTGGTGGTTTCGACGCGGGCGATCAGCACCTTCAGGCGGCCGATCTCCTCGGCGAGGGCGGTCTTGCCTTCGGGGGTGAGGGTGATCCAGGTGCGGCCACGCTTGCCCTCGTAGCCCTTCTCGATGTCGATCAGACCGGCCGTCTCCAACACGGTGAGGTGCTTGGAAAGGTTGCCGGCGGTCAGGTCGAGCTGGGTGCGCAGGTAGCCGAACTCGACGCGCCGTGCCTCGTGCGCGATGGCGAGGATGCCCAGCCGCACCCGCTGGTGCACGACCTCGTTGAGGCCGGTGACCGGGTGGTCGGACGGGTCCGGGGTGTCGGCCTCGGCAGTCACCGCTGCCTCCGGCGGGCCTGTGCAAAGCCGATCCCGCCCGCCAGGAGCACGGTGCCGGTGATGAGCTGGGGTGACGTCATCGACAGCCGGAGCTGGGTGTCCGCCCCCGACATGAACGACGGGATCACCCAATCGGGCAGTCCCATGCCCTCGGTCGTCGGCAGCACCAGCAGCACCAGCGCCAGGTAGCCCAGGGTGAACAGCAGCAGCGCGACGTTGCGTTCCAGGCGGGCCAGCACCAGCAGCGCAAGCCCGATCAGACCCCACGGTGCGATCAGCCGGTCCAGCACGATCCACCAGAACGGCATCGGGCCGCCCCCGAAAGGCGGGTGGCTCGGGAAATAGGCGGCCGCCGCCGTGTACGCGGCCGTGAGGACGACGGCCGTCGCGGCACCGGTGATCGCGTACGGCAGCACGCGGGCACCCAGCCCTCGCGCCCGGGCGGCCCGCACGTAGCTGACGGCGATCGCCGTGTAGGCGAGCAGCAGCGCGGCCGGCCAGTAGTAGAGCATGCCCCGGCGCGCGAACGAGCAGCCATCGCCGTCGCACTGCACCTTCATGAAGAGCCAGTCGAACACGACGGCCACGAAGGTCACCGCGGCCAGCACCAGCAGCGCGACCCAGGTCAGGCGCTGGTCGCGGCGCACGCGGCCGGCCAGGTCGCGCACGTCGGAGAGGAGGCGGTGAGGGTCATCGCCGGCGGACAACGAGTCAGTGGTCATAGCAATAGGTTTCCACAGCAAACCCGTTTGCACCAGTCCCTTGCTTGGCGACGGACAAAACTCGGCGCGATCACCCACCGCGATCGGTCACCGTCGCAGAGCCGTGTCTCTCAATTCGGGCGTACGGGGCATCGTGGTGGACGTGGCGGTGAGAGCCTGGGCGCCACGACAGACCTCGGCGCCCGCTCGTGCCGACCGGCACGAAGCTGCTCGGGCTGGTCAGGCACGCGGCCTTGGTGACCGTCGGATCGGCCTGTGGCATCGAGCCTGGGCGCGCGCGGACGCGACGATCGAGGCGCTTCCGGTCGACGCGCCCGGCTCGGTGCGGTGGTGGCGCCACACGCCGGTGACGCTGCACCACATCCTCATGCACGTGTTCGCCGAGCCGAACCGGCGAACCGGAACACTCAGCCCACGCAGATACCGCAGACCGGTCGTCCGCTGGCCCGACCGTCGCAGCCCCGCGAAGACCCTTGCCGCGAAGTCCTTCGACCGCGCCCGCACCACGGCGAGTTCCCGCTCATCCAAGCGCCGCAGCCAGACATCGCCACGATGTCCGTACAGGCGGTACGCCCGAAGGCCTGACCAGGCGCTACTGGAAGGTGTCGGGGGTGCGGATGCGGTCGCGGATCCAGGCACCGGCCGGCTTGAGGCGGCTGGTGCCGCCGAACTGGCCACTGCCACAGGTGCCGGTGGTGAAGACCGCGCCGGAACGGAAGTCGTCGGAGAAGTTCCAGTTGGTCCAGCTGATCTTCTTGCTGGCCATCAGGTCGAGGTAGCGCTGGGCCATGGCGAAGTCGTTCGGGCCGTCACCGGAGTAGTCCTGGGTGCCGAACTCGGTGACGAACAGCGGCAGCCGGTCGGCGGCCCGGGCGAAGGTGTCGTAGTACGCGTTGCCGTGCGAGGCGGCGTAGAAGTGGAAGACGTACATCAGGTTGCCGCCGGCGACCGGGTTCGCCGCGATCGTGTCCACCCCGCCGCCGCTGCCGGAGACGCCGAGAGAGGACCAGTCGGGGGTGCCGACCAGCACCACGGCCTCCGGGTCTCGGCTGCGGATGACCGGAATGACCTGGTCGGCGTAGCTCTTGATAGCGCTCCACGACACGCCGTTGGGCTCGTTGGCGATCTCGTAGAGCACGTTGACCTTGTCCTTGTGCCGGTCGGCGATCTCGGCGAAGAAGGTGCGCGCCCGGGTCAGGTTGTGGTTCGGGTCGCCGGGGCTGAGCATGTGCCAGTCGACGACGGCGTACATGCCCCGGGCGGTGGCCAGCTCGATGTACTGGTGCACCAGGTCGGTGAAGCGGCGCGGGTCGGTCTCGTACCCGCCCTCCTGGATGTACATCGAGATGCGCAGCACGTCGGCGTTCCACTCCCTGGCGAGCACGTCCAGGGAGGTCGGGGTGGCGCAGTTCGCGTACCACTGGAGGCCGTGCGTGCTCATGCCGCGCAACTGGATCGCCCGGCCGTCGCGGTTGCAGAGTTGGCGACCGCAGACCCGGAGCTGGCCGTTGGCCGCGACCGGCGAGACGCCGGTAGGCGGCGGGGTCGT
>NZ_WAAS01000015.1:0-53321 GCF_008806585.1 Micromonospora sp. AMSO12t | reverse complement strand
ACCGGCGGCGGCGGGCGAAGCCCACCCCCGTAGGCGTCGCCCGCTCGCGCCGCCGGTCCAAACAGGTGGCCACCGTCCCCCAACGGTGTTGTTCCACCCGTCCCCCGCGCCTCACTCGGTGCACGGATCTGATCGATCCACCGCTCCCCCGAACGGTTCCAAGCGTGGCGCGGTGCAATAAAGTTAGTTCGCCCGGGATTACGAAGACAACCTGGACGGGCTGTCTCGCCGGTCACAGCTCCGATTCCCACCGGGAGTACCGTCACTTCGGGCCTCGGTGGTGGCCAACAGCGGTTACCCGTCGACCATTCCCCCAAACACGTCAGGCGTCCTCACGATCGGGCGATTCCGTACGGAAGAAGTTGCTCGGCCGGCCGTCACGGAGCTGCTCCTGGTAGATCAGGTTCAGCTTCCGCTCGTCGAAGGTCCGGAACCACTCGTCCCAGGTGATCTCACGTACCCGGCTGCTCTCGCGGTAACCGGGCATGTTGAAGGTGAGTACGCCGGGCCGCCCCTCCCGCTCGGTTCCCGCGATCGTCGCCGGTGCGGCGCCGCGCTCCCGCGCCCAGTTGCGGATCACGTCGTGGTTGGTGGTCACCAGGCTTCGGCCGGGGCGCTCCGGCCGGTCGGCGGTGGACGAGATGAGCTGCGAGGAGCGCACCGACCGCGAGGTGCTCCGCCCGGTCCGGACACCGGTCGCCGTACCGCCGCGCGCCGTGCCCGCCCGCGACGACGCCGACGCGGACGTACGGGCCGCCGTGGACTTCCGGGCCGCCGACGTGGTCTTCTTCGCCGGGGCGGCCTTCCTGGCCGGAGCCCGCTTCGCCGCCGCCTTCGCCGGCGGAGCGGTCTTCCTCGCCGCCGCCTTCTTCGCCGCCGGAGCTCTCTTCGCAGCCGGTGCCTTCTTCGCAGCCGCCGTCTTCTTCGCCGCAGCCTTCTTCGCCGCCGGGGCCGTCTTCTTCGCCGCAGCCTTCTTCGCCGGAGCGGCCTTGTTCGCCGCCTGTGCCCGGCCCGGGGCTGCCTTGTTCGCCGCCCGGCCCGACGCCGCCTTCTTCGTGGCGGCGGCCCGTCCGGCGGACGCCCGCGTCCCCGTCGCCCGACCGGCGGGCCCGGTGCTGCGACGCGCGGCACCGCCCGAGGGACGCTCCGCCCGCAGGGTCTTCGCCAGCGTCTTCACCAGTTCCGGCTTGCGCAGGGCGGAGATGCCGGAGACCCCGCGCTTGCGCAGCTGCCCCCGGATCTCGTCCACCTTCATCCCGGAGATCTCGGATTCGGAGATCGACGGGGTGTTCGGGGTCTGGTTGCCCGGCTGCCGTTTCGTCCTGGTCGCAGTCCCGCCGCGACCTGAGCTGTTCCGCTGAGCCATGGGACGCTCACGCTCCTCGACAGTTGGTCCTCGGCGCGCGGCGGGTCCCAGTGCCGCACCGCGCAGTGCGGCATACCCGTCAGGACCGGTCCGAACCTCCGACCGGGGCACCCGTGGTCCAGGCCGGTCGACGAGCGCGGCCAGGACCCTCCCGGCGAGCACGACCCGAGGCGGTCGTCGGCGGCACCCCCGATCGGCCCGGCGACACCGGTACGGCCCGACGGCATCCGACTGCCCGGCGGGCACCAGGCTGCCCAACGGCACAGGGCTGCCCGACGACGCCCGACCTACCCTGCCGTGCCCGGCTGCCCGGCCGCGCCCGGGGAGGGCTCGAAGAGGTGGGCGAACGCCGCGAGGTTGGCGGTGGACTCGCCCCGCTTGACCCGCCACTCCCACTCCCGCCGGATCGAGCTGCCGAAGCCGATCTCCAGCATCGTGTCGAAGGACTCGTCGGCGTACGTCAGCACCGCGCCCAGGAGCCGGTCCAGCTCGTCGGCGTCGATCCCGGCCGGGTTGACGCGACCGGTCAGGTAGACGTCGCCGACCGCGTCGACGGAGAAGGACACGCCGTACATGCGGGCGTTGCGCTGCAACAGCCAGGCCCACAGCTCCTCGCGCCGCTCGTCCGGCTGGCGCATCACGAACGCCTCGATGCGCAGCGCGTGCTCGCCGAGGATGAGGTTGCAGACCGTCTTCAGCTTGTGGGTGCCCGGCAGCGTGACCGCGTACGAGCCCGGGCCGGTCGACTCCCAGGCCAGCTCCCGCTCGTCGCAGACCGACTCGATCAGGGCCGCAAGATCACTCTTCCCGCTCATCGGATCCACTCTACGGCCGGCACCGCCCCGGCACCGGACGACGACGGCCGGCACGACAGCAGCCGGCACCAGGCGACGACGGCCGGCGACGACGGCCAACGCGACAGCGGCGGGCGCCAGGCGACGACGGCCGGCACGAGAGCGGCCGGCCCAGGCAACGACGGTCGGCATCAGCGACGGGGGTCGGCGCGCGACCGTAGGCCGGCAGGCAGGCGCGCGAGCGGTCACCAGGAGCAGGACATCGCCGGGCCGCAGGCCAGCTCGGAGGCGAGCCGGGCCCGGTGTGCGGCGATCGCCTCGCCGTAGACGGTGAGCAGCCCGGAGGCGGTGCGGTGCCAGGAGAAGTTGCGGGCGTGCCGCGCGGCGCCCCGGGCCAGCTCGGCGCGGTGGGGCCGGTCCGGCAGCAGGCGGCCGAGCGTACGGGCCCAGTCGGCCGGGTCGTGGCCGTCGATCAGCACGCCGCTGACCTGGTCCCGCACGGCGGTCACGAGGCCGCCGACGGCGGCGGCCACCACCGGCGTACCGCAGGCCTGTGCCTCCAGCGCGACCAGGCCGAAGGACTCGTTGTACGACGGCACCGCGACCAGGTCGGCGGCCCGGTACAGGGCGGGCAGGTCGTCACCGGTCTGCGGGGGCAGGAAACACACCCGGTCGGCGACGCCGAGCGTGCCGGCCAGCTCCATCAGGGCGGTCGGCCGGTCCAGCCCGCTGCCGCTGGGGCCCCCGCAGATCACCACGGTCACCTCGTCGGCGAGAACCGGGTCGCGCTCGCGCAGCGCGGCCACCGCGCGGATGAGCACGTCCGGGGCCTTCAGCGGCTGGATGCGGCCGACGAAGGCCACCACGTACCCGGTGGCGGGCAGCCCGAGCCGGCGGCGGGCCTCGACGGCGACGCGGTCGCGGCTGCCCGGGGCCGGGCGGAACCGGTCCAGGTCCACGCCGGGCTCGACCACGGCGACGCGGGCCGGATCGGCGTCGTACCGGTCGATGAGGTCACGGGCCTCGACCGTCGTGTTCGCGACCAGCCGGTCGGCCTCGGTGACCACCTGTTCCTCGCCGATGACGCGGGCCTTCGGTTCGGGCCGGTCCCCGGCGGCGAGCTGGGCGTTCTTGACCTTCGCCAGCGTGTGCGCGGTGTGCACCAGCGGCACCCCCCAGCGCTCCTTGGCCAGCCAGCCGACCTGGCCGGAGAGCCAGTAGTGGGAGTGGATCAGGTCGTAGTGGCCCGGGGGCCGGGACGCCTCGGCGCGGAGCACGCCGGCCGTGAAGGCGCAGAGCTGCCCCGGCAGCTCCTCCTTGGTGAGCCCTTCGAGGGGGCCGGAGGTGACGTGCCGGACGTGCACGCCGGGCGCCGTCTCGACCACCGGGGGCAGGTCGCCGGAGGTGGCCCGGGTGAAGATCTCCACCTCGACGCCCGCCTCGGCCAGCCGCCGGGCGACCTCCAGGATGTAGACGTTCATGCCGCCGGCGTCGCCGGTGCCCGGCTGGTGCAGGGGTGAGGTGTGCACCGAGAGCGTCGCGATCCGTCGGGGGCGGGGCCACGGGCGCGCACCGCGCTGTCGACCCACACCGGTGTGCAACTCCGCCACGTCCGCTCCCCTTTGTCACGGTTGATGCCGTCCGCACGCCCGGCGCCCTTCGGACAACGTCCCCGGCCGATGTCATCTTCCCCATCGGGCACCTGTAATGCGCCGGGGCGGCGCCCGGGCGTGACGGACCTCATCACCACGCCGCCGGCACCCGCCCCGGTGGCCCGGGGGAGAATGGCCGGATGACCTCTGTCGCCGTCGTCACCGGAGCCTCCAGCGGAATCGGGGCGGCCACCGCCCGCCGGCTCGCCGCCGAGGGGTTCCACGTCCTCGCCGCCGCGCGGCGTACCGACCGGTTGGCCGCCCTGGTGGCCGAGATCGAGGCCGCGGGGGGCGCGGCCACCGCCGTGGCCTGCGACGTCACCTCCGACGAGTCGGTGGCCGGCCTGGCCGGGGCGGCGACGGCCCTGGGCCCGGTCACCCTCCTGGTCAACAACGCGGGCGGCGCGCGCGGCCTGGACCCGGTCGAGTCCGGGTCGGTCGGCGACTGGCAGTGGATGTACGACGTCAACGTGCTCGGCACGCTGCGTGTCACCCAGGCGCTGCTGCCCGCGCTGGAGGCGTCCGGGGCCGGCACCATCGTGGTCGTCTCCTCGACCGCCGGCTTCACCGTGTACGAGGGCGGGGGCGGCTACGCCGCCGCGAAGCACGCGCAGACGGCGATCGCCGGCACGCTGCGGCTGGAACTCTGCGGCCGACCGGTGCGCGTGATCGAGATCGACCCGGGCATGGTCCGGACCGACGAGTTCGGGCTGGTCCGCTTCGCGGGGGACGCCGAGCGGGCGGCGGCCGTCTACGCCGGGGTCGCCGAGCCGCTGGTCGCCGAGGACGTCGCCGACTGCGTCGCCTGGTGCGCGACGCGCCCGCAGCACGTCAACGTGGACCGCCTCGTCGTACGGCCGCTGGCCCAGGCCGCCCAGCACAAGGTGCACCGGGTCGGCTGAGCCGGCCCGGACGGTCGCGGACGATGACGGGCACGGCGCGGCACCGGCCGCTCGGCGTGGTGACCCGGGGGACGACGAACCCGAACCGGCTCCGCCGGGTGGACAACTGGATCGTCGAGACCTGCCGGGAGGCGCTGCGCGAGGCGGCCGACCCGCTGGTGGTGGACCTCGGCTACGGCGCCAGCCCGGTGACCGCCGTCGAACTGCGCGCCCGGCTCGCCACCGCGGTCCGCCCCGACGTGCGGGTCGTCGGGCTGGAGATCGATCCGGTACGCGTCGCCGCCGCCCAGCCGTCCGCCGACCCGCCCCGGCTCACCTTCGCCCGGGGCGGCTTCGAGCTGGCCGGGCTGCGGCCCGCCCTGGTCCGCGCGTTCAACGTCCTGCGCCAGTACGACGAGCGCGAGGTCGCCGATGCCTGGCGCACCATGACCGCCGGGCTGGCCCCGGGCGGGCTGCTGGTCGAGGGCACCTGCGACGAGTTGGGGCGGCTCGGCGGCTGGCTGCTGATCGACGCCGACGGCCCCCGTACGCTCACCCTCGCCGCGAAGCTCACCACCCTCGACACCCCGGCGGAGCTGGCCGAGCGGCTGCCCAAGGCGCTGATCCACCGCAACGTCCCCGGCGAGCGGATCCACGACCTGATCCGCGCGCTCGACGACGCCTGGCACGCCGCCGCCGGCTACGCCCCGTACGGCCCGCGCCAACGCTGGCTGCGCGCGGTCGCCACGGTACGGGCGGCGGGCTGGCCGGTCCTGGACGGCCCCCGCCGCTGGCGCCACGGCGAACTCACCCTCCCCTGGCCCGAGATCGCCCCCGCCTGACGGCTGCCCGGCGGCGGGTCAGATGGTGCAGTTGATGAGGATCGGTTCGGGGTGCAGGGTCACGCCGAAGTGGTCGTGGACGCCGTCGCGGATCTCCCGGGCCAGCTCGACCAGGGACGCGGTGCTGGCGGTGCCGCTGCGGTTGGTCAGGGCGAGGGTGTGCTTGCTGGAGATGGCGACGCCCTCCGGCCCCGGGTGGCCCTTGCCGAAGCCGGCCCGGTCGATGAGCCAGGCGGCGCTGACCTTGACCATGTCCCCGGGGCAGGGCCAGGACGGCGGCTCGCCGATGTCGGCGGCGCGCTCGCGCAGCAGCTCGTACGCGGCGGCGTCGAGCACCGGGTTGGTGAAGAACGAGCCGACCGAGCGGGTGTCCGGGTCGGTGGCGTCGAGCACCATGCCCTTGCCGGCGCGCAGCCGCAGGACCGTGGCCCGGGCGTCGGCCAGCGGCACCCGGTCCCCCACCTGCACGCCGAGCGCCCGGGCCAGTTCCGCGTAGCGCACGGGGCCGGACAGCGGCGAGCGGGCGAGCCGGAAGTCGACGGAGAGCACCACCCAGCGGTCGCTGTACTTGAAGATGCTGGACCGGTACGCGAACCCGCAGTCGGCGGCGTCGATCCGCCCGACGGTCCCCTCGACCCGGTCGTGGACTCCGACGCCGACGATGGTCTCGGCGACCTCCTGGCCGTACGCGCCGACGTTCTGGATGGGGGTGGCGCCGGTCGAGCCGGGGATGCCGGAGAGGCACTCCAGGCCGGACCAGCCGTTGGCGACGGTGGTGGCGACCAGCTCGTCCCAGGGCTCGCCGGCCTCGACGCGTACGGTGACGGTGTCGGCGTCCTCGGCGACCACCCGCACGCCCCGGGAGCGCACCAGGACGACGGTGCCGGGGAAGCCGGCGTCCCCGATCACGACGTTGCTGCCCCCGGCGAGGAGCAGGACCTGCTCGTCGCGTCCAGCCGCCTCCCGTACGGCCCGCACGATCGCGTCGGCGTCGGTGCCGGCGACGACACGGGCGGCGGGACCGCCCAGGCGTAGGGTGGTGTATCGCGCCAGGTCGCACGTCGTGGCGGGTTCGGTTCCGGTTGTCGGCTGGGCGTAGACGTCTGACACGCCTTTCACCCTAGGCTGAGGGGTAGCCGCGGCGCCCACTGGTGGCCCGGTCACCCCCGGGAGGATGGCGATGAGCAGACTGCACGCAACGAAGGACTTCTGGTTGGGAGCGCTCCGGGCGGAGGGCCCGGCGTTCGCCGCCGCCGTGGCGGAAGCCCCGCCGGAGACACCGGTGCTGTCCTGTCCCGGCTGGACAGTCGCTGATCTGACCCTGCACCTCACCTCCCTCTACCGCTGGGTGCACGCGTTCGCGGGCACCGGCGCGGCCACCCCCTCGCCCGGCGGGTCCGAGCCGGTCGAGCTGGAGCCGGGCGTCGCCCCGCTCCAGCTCTGGCAGCAGGCGTACGACCGGCTGATGACCCTCTTCGACGGCCTCGACCCGGAGGCCCCGGCGTGGAACTGGGCGCCGCAGCCGAAGAAGGCGGGCTTCTGGCCGCGCCGGATGGCGCACGAGACCGCGGTGCACCGGTGGGACGCCCAGCTCGCCATCGCGGCGGGCGAGCCGGTCGAGGCGAAGCTCGCCGCCGACGGGGTGAGCGAGATCCTGGACACCTGGCTGCCGGCCGGCCGGCGCCGCACGGCCGGCCAGTGGCGCGGGGTGGTGCAGATCTCCGCCGTCGACGCCGGTCAGGAGTGGTTCCTGCGGCTGCGCGGCGAGGGCGTGGCGCTGCTCGACACGGCCACCATCTTCGACCACGACGACCACCACGCGCGGGCGCAGGTCAGCGGCACCGCGAGCGACCTGCTGCTGGCGCTCTGGGGCCGGGTCGGCCTCGACACGCTGGACGTGGCCGGCGACCGGGCCCTGCTGGAGGGCCTCCGCGTCGGCTGATCCACCGCCGCGCGGAGCCGGGCCCCGAGGGCTCCGCGCAGTTCCCACCGCACGTACGACGAGAGTGGCCGCCCGGCACAGGCGGCCACTCTCTTTGCGTCCGGTCTCGATCCGCAACCAGCGGAGAGCGCTCTCTTGACACCGGACCGGACCAACCACCACCCTGTCGTGAGAGCGCTCTCTCAGCTCTGCTCCACCACCTGCCTCACCACCTCAGACGACCTGAGAGGGGTCCGACCGATATGGGTGTCTTTCCGCGCCGCCGCCTGGCGGCGGTGGCCCTCGTCGCCGCCACCGCGCTGTTCGCCACCGCCGGCTGCGCCGGCGACGAACCCGCCAAGGACGGCAAGATCACGTTGACCGTGGACGTGTTCAGCCAGTTCGGCTATGAAGAGCTCTACAAGGAGTACATGGCCAGCCACCCGAACGTGAAGATCGTCGAGCGTGGCACCGGCACCAACCTCGACGACTACTCGCCGAAGCTGACCCAGTGGCTCGCCGCCGGCAAGGGCGCGGGCGATGTCGTCGCCATCGAAGAGGGGTTGATGGTCGAGTACAAGGCCAACCCCGACAACTTCGTCAACCTGCTCGACCACGGCGGGGCCGAGCTCCAGGGCAACTTCCTGGAGTGGAAGTGGAAGGGCGGGATGACCCAGGACGGCAAGCTGATCGGTCTGGGCACCGACGTCGGCGGCATGGCCATGTGCTACCGCACGGACCTGTTCGCCAAGGCCGGCCTGCCCACCGACCGCGAGGCCGTGTCGAAGCTCTGGCCGACCTGGCAGGACTACGTCAAGGTCGGTGAGCAGTTCAAGGCGAAGAACACCGGCGCCTCGTTCCTGGACGCCGCGACCAACATCTTCAACACGATCGTGCTCCAGTCGGCCGGCAACGCGCAGGGCTACCACTACTACGACACCAGCGGAAACCTGGTGGTGGACAGCAACCCGGCGGTACGGCAGGCCTGGGACACCACCATGGACATCATCGACTCCGGCCTCTCCGGCAAGTACGGCTCCTGGTCCGAGGAGTGGGTGTCGGCCTTCAAGCAGGCCAAGTTCGCCACCATCGCCTGCCCGGCCTGGATGACGGGCGTCATCGAGGGCAACGCCGGCGCCGAGGCCAAGGGCAAGTGGGACATCGCCCGGGTGCCCGGCAACGGCGGCAACTGGGGCGGCTCGTGGCTCGCCGTGCCGACCCAGAGCAAGCACCGCGCCGAGGCGATCGAGCTGGCGAAGTTCCTGACCAGCGCCAAGGGCCAGATCGGGGCGTTCAAGGCCAAGGGCCCGCTGCCCTCCTCGCCGCAGGCGCTGGCCGACCCCGCGATCGTCGACGCCAAGAACGCGTACTTCTCCGACGCCCCCGTCGGGCAGATCTTCGGCGAGGGCGCCAAGACGCTGAAGCCCGTCTACATGGGGCCGAAGAACCAGGCCGTCCGCACCGAGGTCGAGAACGCCGTCCGGACGGTGGAACTGGGTCAGCGCAAGCCCGACCAGGGCTGGACGGACGCGGTCAACAACGCGAAGAAGGCCGCCGCCAAGTAGCCCGAGCCGGAGTGCGGGCGGGAGGGCGCCGGGGGCGCCGGTCCCGCCCGCACCCGGGAAAGGAGTGGTCCGGGCATGACCGTCCAGCTCGACCCGCGCCCGCCGGTCGCACCGGCGCCCCGCACCGGTCGACGCACACCGGCGATGCGGTTCAGCCGCCTCGACACGAAGTACTCGCCCTACCTGTTCATCGCCCCGTTCTTCGTGCTCTTCGGGGTGTTCGGGGCGTACCCGCTGATCTACACGTTCTGGGTCTCCCTGCACGACTGGGACCTGCTCGGCAGCAACCACCCGTTCGTCGGGCTGGAGAACTACAGCCGGCTGCTGGAGGACCCCGACTTCTGGCACGCCGTCGTCAACACCCTCGGCATCTTCGTCATCTCCACCGTCCCGCAGCTGCTGGCCGCGCTCTGGCTGGCCAACCTGCTCAACCGGCAGCTGCGGGCCCGGACGACGTTCCGGATGGCGGTGCTGATCCCGAACATCACGTCGACGGCGGCGGTCGCGATCGTCTTCGGGGTGCTCTTCGGCCGCGAGTTCGGCATGGTCAACTGGCTGCTCGACCTGGTCGGGATCGACGCGATCGAGTGGAAGTCGAACCGGTTCGCGTCCTGGGTGGCCATCTCCACCATGGTCGACTGGCGGTGGACCGGCTACAACGCGCTGATCTTCCTGGCCGCGATGCAGGCCATCCCGCGCGACCTCTACGAGTCGGCCGCCATCGACGGGGCCGGCCGGGCCCGTCAGTTCTGGTCGATCACCGTGCCGCTGCTCAAGCCGACGATCATCTTCACCGTCATCATCTCCACCATCGGCGGGCTCCAGCTCTTCACCGAGCCCCGGCTGTTCCACTCCGGAACCAACCCGATCCGGGGCGGAACGCTACGGGAGTCGCAGACCGTGACCATGTACATGTTCGAGAACGCCTTCGCGCCCCACTACAACTTCGGCTACGGCTCGGCGGTGGCGTGGCTGCTCTTCGCCCTGATCGCGGTCGTCGCGGCGATCAACGTGCTGCTCCTGCGCCGGCTCGGCGGCGCGAAGCCCCCGAAGGATCACGCGAAGTCGAAGGAGGGAGCGCGATGACCCGCCTCTGGGCCGCCAGCCGGCTCACCTACGCCGCGCTGATCGCCGCCGGGGTCCTGTCGATCTTCCCGATCTACTGGATGTTCGTGGTGGCGAGCCGCTCCAACGACGCGATGGGCCAGCTGCCACCACCGGTCACCCCCGGCGGCAACTTCGGCGCGAACGTGTCCCGGCTGCTGAACAACACCGACGCGTACTTCGTCGCCGGCCTGGTCAACTCGGCGATCGTGGCGGTCACGGTCACCGTCTCGGTGGTCTTCTTCTCCACGCTGGCCGGGTTCGCCTTCGCCAAGCTGCGGTTCCGGGGGCGCAACGCGCTGCTCATGGTGATCATCGCGACGATGATGGTGCCCACCCAGCTCGGCGTCATCCCGCTCTACCTGCTGATGACGAAGCTGAACTGGAACGACCGGCTGCCGGCGGTGATCGTACCGGCCCTGGTCACCGGCTTCGGGGTGTTCATGATGCGGCAGTACGCGGGCCAGGCGGTCAGCAACGAGCTGATCGAGGCGGCCCGGGTGGACGGCTGCAACACCGCACGGATCTACTGGAACGTCGTGCTGCCGGCACTGCGCCCGGCCGCCGCCGTGCTGGGGCTGCTCACGTTCATGACCACCTGGAACGACTTCCTGTGGCCGTACGCTGTCCTCAACGACCCGGAGAACCCCACCGTGCAGCTCGCCCTGCGCACGCTGTCCGACGGGTACTACACGGACATGTCCCAGGTGTTCACGGGAACGGCCATCGCCACCCTCCCGCTGTTGCTGGTCTTCGTCCTGTTCGGCCGCCAGATCATCGGCGGCATCATGGAAGGTGCGGTCAAGGCGTGAGCACTCTGCGATTCCCCGACAACTTCGTCTGGGGGGCGGCCACCGCCGCGTACCAGATCGAGGGGGCGGCCACCGACGACGGTCGCGGCCCGTCGATCTGGGACACCTTCAGCCGTACGCCGGGAAAGGTCCACCACGGCCACACCGGCGACGTCGCCTGCGACCACTACCACCGCTACGTCGACGACGTGGCGCTGATGGCGGAGCTGGGGCTGAAGGCGTACCGCTTCTCGGTGGCCTGGCCCCGGATCCAGCCGGACGGCACCGGCCCGGTCAACCCGCGCGGCCTGGACTTCTACGACCGGCTGACCGACACGCTGCTGGCCCGGGGCATCGACCCGATCGTCACCCTCTACCACTGGGACCTGCCGCAGGCCCTCCAGGACCGGGGCGGCTGGACCAACCGCGAGACCGCTGAGCACTTCGCCACGTACGCCACGGCGGTGCACACGCGGCTCGGCGACCGGATCCGCACCTGGACGACCCTCAACGAGCCGTGGTGCTCGGCCTACCTCGGCTACGGCAACGGGGTGCACGCCCCCGGCGAGCAGGACGCGGGCGCGGCCTTCACCGCCGTACACCATCTGCTGCTCGGGCACGGCCTGGCGGCCCGCGCGCTGCGCGCGGCCGGCGCGCAGACCGTCGGGATCACGGTCAACCCGGCCGACGTACGCGCGGCCGACCCGGACAGCGCCGCGGACGCGGCGGCGGTCCGCCTCGTCGACGGCCTGCACAACCGGATCTTCCTCGACCCCCTGCTGCGCGCGGCCTACCCCGACGACGTGCTGGAGCACGTGGCCCGCATCGTCGAGCCGACGTTCATCCGCGACGGCGACGAGAAGCTGATCGCCGCCCCGATCGACCTGCTCGGCGTCAACTACTACGCCCCCACCTACGTCGCCGGCCGGCCGGACGGCGCGGGCGGCAGCGCCTACCCGGGCACCGACGGCGCGGTGGAGTTCCTCCCGCCGACCGGGCCGCTGACCGACATGGGGTGGATGATCGAACCGGCCGGGCTGACCCGGCTGCTGGAACGCATCGCCACGGACTACCCCGGCGTGCCGCTGATGGTCACCGAGAACGGCGCGGCGTTCCCCGACAAGGCCGACGCCGACGGTGCCGGGCAGGTGACGGACGCGGACCGCATCGCCTACCTCGACGGGCACCTGCGCGCCGTGCACGAGGCGATCTCCCGGGGCGTGGACCTCCGGGGCTATCTCGTATGGTCGTTACTCGACAACTTCGAGTGGGCCGAGGGCTACCGTCGACGGTTCGGCATCATCCACGTCGACTACCTGACGCAGCGACGCACACCGAAGTCCAGCGCCCGGTGGTACCAGGAGGTGATCTCCCGGAACGGGCTGTGACGAGGGTGGTAACGGGGATGACGACGGCGCAGCGGCCGACACTGGAGGCGGTGGCCCGGCGGGCGGGCGTCTCGCGGGCAACCGTGTCCCGGGTGGTGAACGGCTCCACGACGGTCGCCGAGCCCATCCGGGACGCGGTCCGCCGGGCGGTGGCCGAGCTGGGGTACGTGCCGAACCTGGCCGCCCGCAGCCTGGTCACCCAGCGGACCGACTCGATCGCCCTGGTGCTGCCGGAGGCCGCCACCCGGGTCTTCTCCGACGACCAGGTCTTCCCCGGGATCATCCGGGGCGCGGCGCAGGAGCTGGAGGCGGCCGACAAGCAGCTCGTGCTGATGCTGGCCGGCTCGCCCGCCGGCCACGACCGGGTCGAGCGCTACACGACCGGGCGACACGTCGACGGGGTGCTCTTCGCCTCGCTGCACGGCGAGGACCCGCTGCCCGGCCGGCTCGCCCGGCTGGGCATCCCGGTCGTGTGCAGCGGCCGGCCGCTCGACGGCGCCGACGTGCCCTACGTCGACGTCGACCACGTCGGCGGGGTGGCCACGGCGGTGCGGCACCTGCTCGACAGCGGACGCCGCCGCATCGCCACCATCGCCGGCCCGCAGGACATGGTGGCCGGCATCGAGCGCCTCGCCGGCTACCGGAACACGGTCGCCGAGGCCGGCCTGCCGGAACTGGTGGCGACCGGCGACTTCACCCGCGAGTCCGGGGCGACGGCCATGCGGCAGCTCCTCGCCGAGCACCCCGACCTGGACGCCGTCTTCGCCGCCTCCGACCTGATGGCGCACGCCGCCCTGCGGGCGCTGCGCGAGGCGGGGCGGCGGGTGCCGGACGACGTGGCGGTGATCGGCTTCGACGACATCGAGACGGCGGCGTACACCGAGCCGCCGCTGACCACCGTCCGGCAGCCCATCGTGCAGCTGGGCCGGCAGATGACCCGGCTGCTGCTGCGGCTGGCCGCCGGCGAGGCCATCGAATCCGTGGTGCTCCCCACCGAGCTGATCCTCCGCGAGTCGGCCTGAGGGGCCGGCGGATAACCGGTCGAGCCGCGCGGGGGTCCGGCGGTAGCGTCACCGCCGTGACCCCACCGACCCGGCTGATCCGCGTACCCGCCCTCTCCGACGTCGCCGAGTACGCGTACGCGGCCACGGTCGAGCCACCGGCCCGGCTGGTGTTCACCGCCGGCGCCTGCCCGCTCGACGCCGAGGGCCGGACCGTCGCGCCCGGCGACCCCGTCGGCCAGGCCCGGCAGGTGATGGCCAACCTGGAGACCGCCCTCGCGGCGGCCGGGGCCCGACTCACCGACGTCGTCAAGACCACCGTGTACGTGGCGTCGTCCCGCCAGGAGGACCTGGTGGCCGTGTGGGAGGTGGTCCGGGACGCGTTCGGCGACCACGAGCCGCCCAGCACCCTGCTCGGGGTGGCCGTGCTCGGCTACTCCGACCAGCTCGTCGAGGTCGAGGCCGTCGCCGCCGTACGCGGGGAGGGCTGACATGCGGATCCGGACCGCCCGCCCCGACGACGCGCCCGCCGTGGTGGCGCTGCGCACGCTCGTGTACCCCTACCTGGTGCGCGGCGTCGAGTCGACCCGGAAGATGATCGCCCAGCCCCCGCCCGGCGAGCAGTGGACCGCGTACGTCGTCGAGGTGGACGACACCGTGGTCGGCTGGGTGTCGGCGTACCGCAACGACCGGACCTCGGAGCCGGACGTCGGCGAGATCTCCACCCTGCACGTCCACCCGGAGCACCGGGGCCGGGGCGCCGGCACCGCGTTGCTGACCGCCGCGCTCGGGCACCTGCGGGACATCGGGGCGCGCCGGATCCGCACCTGGGCGCTGCCGGAGTCGCTGCCGTTCGCCCGCCGGCACGGCTTCACGCCGAGCCGGGAGATGCGCTACTCGGCCCTCGACCTGCGGCCGGCCCCGCCGATGCCGGAGTCGCCGCCGGGCGTACGGCTGCTTGCGCTGACCGACGTCGAGCCGCGTCGGGTCTACCTGGCCGAGGTGGCCGCGGCGGCCGACGAGCCGGAGGACGTGCCCGCCGACGCGATCAGCTACGAGAGCTGGCGCTCCGAGATCTGGGACAGCCCGGGCCTGGACCGCGCGGCCAGCACGGTGGCGGAAATCGGCGGCGAGGTGGCGTCCTTCAGCCTCGTCCAGCGCGACGGCGACCGGATGTGGTCGGACTACACCGGCACGCTGCCGGCGCACCGGGGGCGCGGGCTGGCCCGCCTGGTCAAGACGGCGGCGCTGCACCGCGCCGCCGCCGGCGGCGTACGCACCGCCTACACCTCGAACGACGAGGCGAACGCGCCGATGCTGGCGGTCAACGTCGGGCTCGGCTACCGCCCGGTCGGGTCGAGTTGGTCCTGCCTGCGCGAGCTTTCCTGACGGTCCGATTCAGCCGACGGCCCGCACCAAGGTCCAGGGTCAGCCGGCGGCCCGCCCCGAGGGCTGGGGTCAGCCGGCGGCCCGCACCCGCTGGGCGACCGCCAGGGTCTCGGCGCCGAAGAGCACCAGCCGGGCCTCGGTGACGTGCGCCGGGGTGGCCGAGTTGAGCACGGACAGGGCCTGCCGGACGGCGTCCTCGACCGGCCAGCCGTAGACGCCGGCCGAGATCAGCGGGAACGCCACGGTGCCCGCGCCCATCTCGTCGGCGACCTGCAGGCTGTTCGTGTAGCAGTCGCGCAGCAGCGGCGAGCGGTCCTCGTCGGCCGACCAGACCGGCCCGACCGTGTGCACCACCCAGCGGGCCGGCAGGTCGCCCGCGGTGGTGGCCACCGCCCGGCCGGTCGGCAGGCCCCGGCCGTACCGGGAGGCGCGCAGCGCCCGGCACTCGTCGAGGATGGCCGGCCCGCCCCGCCGGTGGATGGCGCCGTCCACTCCCCCGCCGCCGAGCAGCGACGAGTTGGCGGCGTTGACGATCACGTCCACCCGCTGCGTCGTGATGTCGCCCCCGACCAGGGTGATCTCCACGTCAGCCCTCCGTGACGGACTGGCCGAGCGAGCGGCGGGCCAGCAGGGTCGCCCCGGCGACGGCGGCCGGCATGACGAGCACCGCGCCGAGCGGGATCAGGAAGCAGACGAAGACCGCCACGCCGAAGCCGAGCGTGGTCGGCCGGTCCGCCTTGAGGTGCGCCCGCCGCTCCGGCAGCCGCATCCCGCGCCGGTAGAAGGGGGCTCCGACCAGCTCCACGGCGAGCAGCCAGCCGCCGACCGCCGCCCCGATCACCGGCACCACGGTCTGGCCGACCACCGGGATGAAGCCGGCGGCGAAGAGCGGGATGCCGAAGAGGATCGACAGGCCCACCAGCCGCACCGAGTCGGCGATGCTGCGCCGCAGCGACGGCCAGAACGGCACGTCGACCGCGCCGGGCGTGCCGCCGAGGCGCTCCTCGACGCGTTCGGAGATCTTCTCGTAGAACGGGTCGCCGATGACCAGGGTGACGGCGGTGAAGGTGACCACCGCGAGCAGGCCGCCGAGGCCGAGGAAGGCCAGCCCGGCGATCACCCGGACGAGGCTGCGCCCGGTGGTCGACCAGTCGTCGGCGAACGGCGTGACCAGCGCGGCCAGGTCCTCGACGAAGTACGCCAGGGTGGCGAACGCGGCCACGAAGATCGCGCCCGAGATCAACGCCGGGATGACGCCGAGCAGCATCAGCCCGGGGCTGCGGACGTAGAGGCCGAGGCCGCGCAGGAGCAGGCCCACGCCGGTGAAGAACCGGCCGGCGGCGCCGGTCACGGGCGCGGCGATGCGGGGTGCGTTCACGACCGCAGAGCCTAGTTGTACCCGGTCATGAGGGTCATCGCAGCCAGCCGACTGACGGCGGGCCTCCGGACCCGCGCTCTACTGCCAGGTGGCGGTGTCGGGGTCGATGTCGTGGGCGCGTGCGCTGGCGTCGATGCTCTGCCGGAACCACGTGGTGAGGCCGGCACGGATGCCGTCGTAGTGGGCGGCGAATGCCGGATCGGCCTCGTACCTGCGGCCGAGACAGACCTGCATCTGCCTGGTGAGGGGAAAGTACGAGGAAAAGACCTCGCGGTGCCGCTCGACGAGTCGATTCGCCTCCGGGCTGCCAGGGGTGACCCCGGCGTCCATCGCGTCGCCGAGGGCACGGTCGAGGTCGGCAACGGTGTCGGCGACGGCCTGCCATTCCTCCGGGCTGCGAGAGGCTGCGCGTTCGGCGTACTGCTGCCACTGCGTCGTGTCTCCGTAGCGGTGACGGGCCTGGGCGTGCCGGTCCGGGTCCCACTGGGGGCCGAAGATCGCGGCCTGCTGCTCGACGGTCAGCAGCAGGCCGCGCTCGTGGGCGTCGATCATGCGATCCAGTCCGGCGCTGAGCTGCTGGAGACGGTCGATCCGCTGGGCGACCTGGATGCGCTGCGCGCGCAGTGCGCCGGGCACGTCCGCGGTCGAGTCGTCCAGGATGGCCCGGATGCTGTCCAGACCGAGGCCGATCTCCCGGTAGACGACGATGCGGTGCAGGCGTTCCAGGTCGCCGGCGGTGTAGAGCCGGTAGCCGGCGGTCGTGCGCAGCGACGGTCGCGCCAGACCGATGTCATCCCAGTGGTGCAGCGCGCGGACCGTCACGCCCAGCCGCGTCGAGACCTGGCCGACGGTCAGGCCATCGGCGTCGGTGGCATCAGGCATGCTCCTCATTGTCGCCGCGACCGCCGCCCGGTGGGGTGATCCCGATGGCTTCAAGGTTCCGCGCCTCCTGGCTGGCCGGATCGAAGGGCTTCGCCGCCGTGAAGACGATCCGTGCGTTCTCGGGGGTGATCACCTCCACGTCGCGGGTGTTCCAGGGGGTGTCCCGGGGGCCGTCGACCGAGTCCGGGTTCAACGCGCGACAGGCCTCGACAAGGGGATCGATCTGGCTGAGCACGCCCGAGAAGCTGAAGCTCATCGCTGGTGGCTGCGCCGGGACGCTCTCCGCCGAGCGGAGGAGCACGTCCTGGAACGCCCACCGGCGCAGGTGCACGAGCGTGCCGGGGATGCTGAACAGCTCGAAGAACCCGAGCCCACGAGTCCAGAAATCCACCGACGCCGCCAGGTCGCTCGTGGGGATCGTCACGAACGCGGGCATCCCGTAGATGCCCCGGAACGGCTCAGGCGCAACCGCGTCCGGGCCGGGATCGGGCACGGGACTCATCTCGAAAGCGTCGTAGTAGTCACTCATGTACCCCACCCTGGGGCCTTACGCAGCGTGAGGGTCAAGCCGCATCGGTGCCGGTCCTACCGTTGGCCGCGGCCAACGTCGTGGCCGCCGTACACCCGGTAGGCGGACCGCCGGCTGGGGACGTCGAGCGGGCACGGCAGGATGGATACGTGCGGGCGGCCCGGTTGATCTCGTTGGTCCTGCTGCTCCAGGCGCGGGAGACGATGACCGCGGCGGAGCTGGCGCGGGAGTTGGAGGTCTCCGAGCGGACCGTCTACCGGGACGTGCTGGCGCTCTCCGCCGCCGGGGTGCCGGTCTACGCCGACCGGGGCCGGGCCGGCGGCTACCGGCTGCTCGGCGGCTACCGGACCCGGTTGACCGGGCTGACCCGGGACGAGGCGGAGGCGCTCTTCCTGGCCGGGTTGCCCGGACCGGCGGGCGACATGGGGCTCGCCGACGCGGTGGCCTCGGCCGAGCTGAAGGTGCTCGCCGCGCTTCCACCGAGCCTGCGCGACGCACCGGTGCGCACCGGTCAGCGCTTCCACCTGGACGTGCCGGGCTGGTTCCGGGAGGCCGGGCCACCGCCGTGGCTGACCGAGCTGGCCGGCGCGGTCTGGCGGGACCGGGTGGTCGAGCTGCGCTACCGGCGCGGCGACCGCGAGGTCGAACGCGAGGCGCACCCGTACGGGCTGGTCCTCAAGAGCGGGGTCTGGTATCTCGTCGGCCGGGTCGGCGGCGCGTACCGCACGTACCGGGTGGACCGGGTCACCCACGTCGGGGTCCAGACCGCGACCTTCGACCGGGACGCCGGCTTCGACCTGGCCGGATACTGGCGGGAGCAGGCCGAGGAGTTCCTGCGCGGCATGCTCCGGGCCGAGGTCACGATGCGGCTGAGCCCCGTCGGCCTGCGCCGGCTCCGCTTCGTCGCCGACGCCCCCTTCGCGTACGACGAGGCGCTCGCCGCGGCCGGCGAGCCCGACGGGCAGGGGTGGGTGGTGACCCGCCTGCCCGTCGAGTCCGTCGACGTCGCGTACCCCCAGTTGCTGTCCCTGGGGCCGGAGGTGGAGGTGCTCGGCCCGCCGGACCTGCGGGAGCTGATGGTCGACGCCGCCAGGCGGTCCGCCGCGGTCTACCGGGTGGCGCCCGGTCAGCGGTAGCCGGTCACGTCGGCCGGTCTGTCCGTCTCCACCACCTCTGTGATGTAGCGGAACCCGTCCGGCCGGCTGCCGTCGACGTCGGTGAACCCGTACACCTGGGACAGCTCGCCGGCTGAGACGGACGCCTGGTTCCAGCGGGCCCGGTCCTCGTCGGCGGCGAGCGCGGCGACCGCGCGCCCGACGAAGGCCGGGGTCTCCGAGATGAGGAAGTGCGGATCCTTGGCGGCGCCGTCCCGCCAGTTCTCCTCGGTGACCCCGAAGTGCTCCAGCATCGCCTCGGACCGGATCCAGCCCGGTGTCAGCGCCACGGCGGTGCCGCCGTGCGGCTTCAGCTCGTGCCCCCAGACGTACGCGAGCCGGTTGACCGACGTCTTCGCCAGGTCGTAGAAGACCGACAGCCGGTAGTGGTCGTCGTTGTACGCCTTCGTGCCGTCGCCGACCTCCACCACCAGGCCGCCGGGGCGGCGGATCAGCAGCGGCAGGGCGAAGTGGGCGGTCACGACGTGCGTGTCGATCGCCAGGCGCAGGCTGCGGAAGCCGGCCTCCAGCGGCTGCTCCCAGACCGGCTTCTCCCAGGTGGTCAGGGGATCGCCGCCCCAGATGTCGTTGACCAGCACGTCGAGGCGGCCCTGCTCGGCGTCGATCCTGGCGACGAGGTCGCGGACCTGCTCGGGGACGAGGTGGTCGACCCGGACCGCGATGCCGGTGCCGCCGGCGGCGGTGACCAGCTCGGCGGTCTCCTCGATGGTCTCCGGGCGGTCCATCTCGGAGCGGCCGGCCCGGCTACTGCGGCCGGTGGCGTAGACCGTGGCACCGGCGGCGCCGAGCTGCACCGCGATCTGCCGGCCGGCGCCCCGTGTCGCCCCGGCGACGAGCGCGATCTTTCCTGTCAGCGGTTTCGTCATGCGGCGAGCCTGTCAGCGATACCTGACAGCCGAAGTCCGGTTTCGCGAAGCCGTGTCGTCCGGCATGCTCGCCGGCATGCACCTGCTGCTCTCCGGGATCGTCGGCTCGGTCGCGTACGGGCTGGCCGGGCCGGGCTCCGACGTCGACCGGATCGGCGTCTTCGCCGCGCCCACCGTCGCCTTCCACGGGCTGCGCCCGCCCCGCGAGTCGGTGGTGACCACCGATCCCGACATCACCCTGCACGAGGCGGCGAAGTGGTGCCGCCTGGCGCTGAGCGGCAACCCGACCGCCACCGAGCTGGCCTGGTTGCCGGAGGACTGCTACGAGACCCGTACGGAGTTCGGCGACCGGCTGGTCGCCATCCGCTCGGCGTTCCTCAGCGCGCCCCGCGTCCGCGACGCCTACCTGGGCTACGCCGGCCAGCAGTTCCGCAAGCTGGAGTCCCGGGGCGACGGCACGTTCTCCGCCGACACCCGGCGGCGCACCGCCAAGCACGCCCGGCACCTGGCCCGGCTGGTGCACCAGGGCCGGCTGCTCTACGCCACCGGCGTGCTGGAGATCCGGCTCGCCGACCCGCAGTGGTTCCGCAGCTTCGGCGAGCGGGTGGCCGGCGGCGCGTTGGCCGAGGCCCGGACGCTGATCGCCGAGGCGGAGCGGGACTTCGACCGGATCCGCACCCCGCTGCCGGACCGCCCGGACGAGGCGGCCGTGGAACGCTGGCTGCTCGACGTGCGCGCCGCCCACCTGCCGCCGGGTCCCGCCACGCCCTGACCCCCCGGGCCGATCCTGGCGGGGCGGCGCGGCGGACAGCCGCTGGCCAGCATCGCCCGAGACGCGGTGGACCTGTTCACCGGCCCGTACCGCGACCGCATCCGCGAGTGCGCCACGCACGACTGCTACCTCGTCTTCGTGGACACCTCGCGCCCCGGCCGGCGACGCTGGTGCGCGATGGAGCGCTGCGGCAACCGGCACAAGGTCCGCTCGCTGCGCGCCCGCCGCGCCGAGTAAACCCGTTGCCCGGCGGCCGCGGTCCGCTGTTAGGGTTCCGGCACGCCCTCGTCGAGGAAAGGGAGGTGAGCGCCGTGTCCACGACATCGCTGTGCTCCCGCCCGGCCACGAGGGCACCACGGTTCTGAGCCGGGGGCACGAAACCCGGAAGGACCTCATGACCGACCTGGTCATCCGCCCGCTCACCGCGGGCGAGGAAGCACTGTTCGACTCCCTGCCCCACACCAGGCTGGTGGGGCGCGCCGCCTTCGGCGACAACTACTCCGACATGGCCGCCGACGGCCAGTACCGTCCCGAGTGGAGCTGGGTCGCCCTGCGCGCCGGCACCGTGGTGGCCCGCGCCGCCTGGTGGGGTGGGCCGGACGACGAGTCTCCGCTGGCCCTCGACTGGCTCGACTTCACCGACCACGAGGCCGCGGTCCGGCTACTGCGCGCCGCGCCGCTGCGGGCCGAGTACTCCCTCTCGTTGCCATCCGGCTGGCGGAACGACCCGGCCGTCCGGGCGGAGGCGCAGGCCCGGATCGACGCGGCGACCGCCGCCGGCATGTCCCCGCTGGTCGCGCGGTACCGGTACCGGTGGACGCGAGAGCACGGGCTGCCCGCCCGGCCCGGCCGGTTGGAGTTCCGCCCGGAACCCGACGACGCCGTGATCCTCGACGTGCTGCGCCGCATCGGCGAGGGGAGTCTCGACGCCCACACCCGCCGCGCCGCCGCCGAGCACGGGCCGGAGGCGGCGGCGCGGGAGGAGCTCGACCTGTTGCGCTGGCTGCCGAGCCCGCGCGACTGGTGGCGGCTGGCCTGGACGCCGGCCGGTGAACTGGTCGGCGTCACCGTGCCGGCCCGCAACCACAGCGATCCCGTCGTCGGCTTCGTCGGCGTGGTGCCCGAGCAGCGCGGGCACGGCTACGCGTACGACCTACTGGTCGAGGCCACCCACCTGCTCATCGAGGCGGGAGTGACCGAGATCGTGGCGGCCACCGACCAGACGAACCACCCGATGGCCGCCGCCTTCGCCCGGGCGGGCTACCCGATCGAGCGGGAACGCATCGATCTCGTGTGACGGCCCGGCTCCCGGCGCCGACGACCGGCGCCGGGAGCCACCCGGTTCAGTCGGCCAGGCGTACGCGGACCCGACGGTTGGCCCGCCCCTTGCTCTCCACCTTGACCACCTGCACCTTGCCGATCTGCGCGGTGGAGGCGACGTGCGTGCCGCCGTCGGCCTGGACGTCCAGCCCGACGATGTCGACGATCCGCACCTCCTGCTCCTCCGGCGGGATCAGGTTCGACTGGGTACGGATGATGTCGGGCAGGGCGAGCGCCTCGTCGCGGGGCAGCACCCGCACGGCCACCGCCCGGTCGGCGGCGACCTCGGCGTTGACCAGCTCCTCGATGCGGCTCTTGAAGTCGGACGGCACCTCGGGCAGGTTGAAGTCCATCCTGGCCTCGCCCGGCTCCATGTTGCCGCCCGTGACGAGCGCGCCGAAGTCGCGGAACACCACCCCGCAGAGCACGTGCAGCCCGGAGTGGGTCCGCATCAGCCGGGTGCGCCGGTCGTCCTCGACCGCGCCGGTGACCGCCGTGCCGGCCGGCGGCAACGGGTCGCCCTCGACCGGGATCAGCCAGAGGTCGTCGCCCTTGCGGGTGCCGGCGATGCGGGTCTGCACCCCCTGCCAGAGCAGTACGCCGTGGTCCGGCGGCTGCCCGCCGCCGCCCGGATAGAACGCCGACCGGTCCAGCACGATGCCCTGCTCGGGATCGGCGTGCAGCACCGTGCACTCCCACTCCCGCAGTGTCGGATCGGCGAGGTCCAGCCGGTGCGTACGGCCGTGGTGTGTGACGCCCATGTCAGGGCACGTTACTCGTTGAGGAAGGCGGATATCCGGCTTCGCAGGTCGGCGCGTTCCGTCCAGAGGACGCCGGGCCGGTCGTACACGTGCAGGGTGGCCCGGGGCAGCGCGGCGGCGAGCTGCTCGGCGACCTCGACCGGGTGCAGGTCGTCACCGGCACAGCCGATCACCAGGGCCGGCGCGGTGACGGCGGCCAGCGAACCGGCGTCGCGCAGGGGTGCCTGCTCGGGCAGGCTCGCCAGCCCCGGGGCGAGCCCGTCGCGCAGGAGCTGGTCGAGGCGTTGGCGCAGGTAGGCCCAGCCGGCCGGGGTGTTGCGTACGGCGGGCGGCAGCTCGGCCTGGACCACGTCGGCCACGGCGGCGGCGTCGCCGCTCTCCACGGCCTCGAACAGCGCGGTCAGCCGGGCCCGGGCGACCTCGCCGCGCGGCCGGTCGAGCGCCGCGGGCAGGAAGACGACGAGTCGCTCGAAGCGTTCGGGGCTCTCGGCGAGCAGCCGGCAGAGCGCGCCCGCGCCGAGGCTGGCGCCGAAGGCCCGGGTGGCGCCGCCGAGGTCGGCGACCGCGCGCAGGTCGCGGGCGAGGTCCAGGTAGCTCCACGGGCCGGGCGGCGCGTCGGAGCGGCCGTGCCCGCGGAACTGGAAGAACAGCTTGCGGCCCGTCACCCCGCTGCCGAAGGGCCGGGTGGTGGCGATGCCGTTGCCCAACCCGTGGGCGAACACCGTGACCGGGTCACCCGCGCCGGTGACGAGCTGCTCCAGGTGTACGCCGTGCGGCGTGGCGACCAGCTCGGTGTCCGGCTCCGGCAGGGCCGGTCGGCCGGTACGCGGGCCACCCGGGCCCGGCCCCCAGGTGCGGGGCCCGCCGTCCGGCGGGGGCGGCCAGCGGAAACCCCTCACCAGAAGCCTTTGCCGTCGCTCAGGTCGCGCAGCCCCACCCGGACGTCGAGCAGGTAGATCAGGCCGGCGGCGATGCCGACGAGCCCGAAGAGGCTGATCGGGCCGAAGCCGAGCAGGGTCAGCACCAGGCAGACGGCGAGGATGGCGATCCAGCCGCCCTTGGGCAGGGTGCCGATGGCGGAGAAGGCGTCGGAACGCTGGGTGATGGCGTGCACCAGGGCGATGCCCTGCACGACCAACGCGAAGACGAGCAGGATCAGCTCGATCACGTAGCGAACATCGAAGGCGAAGAGCGGCGCGGCGTAGGCCATGTCGGCAAGCTTATGCCGGTGACCCCGGATCGTCCGACAGGACGCATCCGGGGTCACCGGCGGAACGATCTACTCGGCGGCCGGGCGGGTCCGCTTGGTGGCCCGGGGCAGCTTCGCCGACGGGGTGGCGGCCGGCTCGGCGGCGGCCTTGGCGGCCTTGGTGGCCCGGGTCGTCGCCTTCTTCGCGGCGGCCGGCTTGGCCTCCAGCACCTCGGCCACGTCGGCCGGGGTCGGCACCTCGTCGGTCGCGGCCGGGGTCGGCACGTCGGTGGTCACGGCCTGGGTCGGCACGTCGGCGGTGACGGACCGCACGGTGGCCGGCTTCGCGACGGCCTCGGCCCGCTCGGTCTCGGCCCCGGTCGCCTCGATGTCGGCGTTCACGGTCTCGGCGGCCTCCAGCACGCCGGCCCCGACGACCCGCTCACCCCGGGCGACCAGCGCGACGTACGCGGCCTGCGCCCGCTCCTGCGCGGCCTGGGCGCCGGCGACCACCACGGCGGCGTTGCGGGTGGCCAGCGCACGGAGCCGGTCGAGGTCGGCGACCTCGCGCAGCCGCTCCAGGTCGGCGACCTCACGCAGCTTGTTCAGGTCGGCGGCCTCACGCAGGCGCTTCAGGTCCAGCTCGGCCGGGACGGCCTTCTCGCGCAGTCCCTCGGCGGTCAGGTTCGCCGTACGCAGCGTGTCGTTGGCCTTCTGGCGCAGCTCGACGCCGGTGACGACGGCCTTGCCACCCAGGTCGGCGACGACCTTGGTGCCGAGGTCGGTCACCACGGCGGGGAGCTTGCGCAGCTGCTGGAGGGCGAGCTCGCCCGCGCCCGCGGCGGCGTAGATCGGGGCCGGGATGCGGCTGGTCTTCGGCTGGGTCATCACTTCTCCTCTTCGGCCGCGTCGGCGGCCTTCCGGGCCGCGTCGCGGGCGGCCTTCTTCTCGGGGGTGTCGATCGGTGCGGGGGCGGGGCCGGCCTCGGTGACGGCGACCGACTCCAGCACGGCCTCGGTCGGGGTGCCCTCCGGTGTGGTGGGGCCCGTGGCGGCGAGGTTGGCCAGGTCGGGCGCGGCCCCGACGGGATCCGGCGTGCCCGTGCCGGCGGCCTCGGCCCCGGCGGTGGGCGTCGCGCCGGTGGCCGCCGCGGTCGCCTCGGCAAGCCGCGCGTTCTCCCGGCGGAACGTCTCGTAGATCTGGGTGAGCGACTGCTTCTGCGCCATGGTCAGGTCGGGGTCGACGGAGATGGCCGCGAGCACGCCCTGGCCCTCCTTGTCGTCGAGCAGCCCCGCCCGCAGGTACATCGCGGGGGTGGAGACGCGCAGCGCGCTGGCGAGCTGCTGGAGCACCTCCGCGCTCGGCTTGCGCAGACCGCGCTCGATCTGACTGAGGTACGGGTTGCTGACCCCCGCCTGCTCGGCGAGCTGCCGCAGCGAGATCTTCGCGTTGCGGCGCAGGTCGCGAATGAACCCGCCGACGTCGGGAAGGTCCTTACCAGTGGCCATGGCCCGACGCTAACGCGCCCTGCTAGCTCCTGCAAGCAGAATGCTAACCAGAGTTAGCGACGTCTCATCCCGCCGCCCCGGCCACGCCCGCGCTGGGTGCGGCGGGTCGGTCGCCGTCGGTAAACCGGTGGCGTCACGGCGGTCCCGATCGTCACGATCAAGCCGTGCTCGCCGACCTGTGGCCCCTCTACGGCCTCACCATCTCCACGCCACGACTTGAGCTTCGCCTGCCCCGCGAGGAGGAGCTGGCGGCACTCGCGAATCTCGCGGGCCGGGGCGTGCACCGTCCGGACGAGCGCCCGTTCCTGACGCCGTGGACCGACGGCGGCCCGGAGGAGCGGGCGCGCGCCGTGTTGCAGGGGCACTGGGGCCGGCTCGCCGAGTGGAGCGACTCGGCGTGGCGGCTCGGGCTCGGCGTCTTCCGGCTCGGGAATCCGCTCGGCGTGGTCACGCTCGGCGCGCGCGACTTCCGGGTCGTCCGGCAGGTCACGACGTCGGCGTGGCTCGGGATCGAACACCAGGGCAGGGGCTACGGAACCGAGGCCCGCGCCGGCCTGCTCACGCTGGCCTTCGACCACCTCGGCGCCGATGCCGCGCTCACCGAGGTCTTCCAGGACAACCACTCGTCCCAGGGGGTGTCCCGCAAGCTCGGCTACGAGCACGACGGCATCTCCGTCGACGCCCGCGGTGACGAGGCCCTGGTGTCCGATCGCCTACGGCTCACCCGCGCGAAGTGGCGCCGACAGGAGCGGCCGGCGGCGACGGTCCACGCCGTGGCGGCCTGCCTGCCGATGTTCGGCCTCTGACGGGGATCCCCGCACCACCCGGCAGTCGCGCCTGGGGCCGCTCGCCCGACGCCCGCGCCGGCACAAGGCGGTTGCGCCCCGGTCTCCCGGTGCGTACCTTGCCGCAGTGACCAAGATCGAGGTGAACGGCGCCCTGCTCGCGTACGACGACACCGGCAGCGGCACGCCCGTCGTCCTGCTGCACGCCGGCATCGCGGACCGGCGGATGTGGCGGGAGCAGGTCGGCCCGCTGGCCGCGCGGCACCGGGTGATCGCCCTCGACCTGCGCGGGTACGGGGACTCCGAGCTGCCGCCGACCCCGTTCGCCCACCACGACGACGTGGCCGGACTGCTCGACGCGCTCGACCTCCCCCGGGCCGCCCTGGTCGGCTGCTCGTTCGGCGGCGCCGTCGCCATCGACACCGCGCTGGCCCACCCGGAGCGGGTGAGCGCGCTCGCCCTCCTCGGCACCGCCGCCTCGGGCCACGAATGGTCGGACGAGGCGAACGACCTCTGGGAGAGCCTGGTGGGCGAGGTCGACCCGGAGGACTTCGCCGCCAGCGCCGCCGGCGAGGTGCGCTTCTGGGTGGTCGGCCCGGGCCGCGAGCCCGCCGACGTCGACCCGGAACTGCTCGCCTTCGCCCGCGAGATGGACCAGCGGGCGCTCGCCGCCGAGTTGGCGCTCAGCGCGGTCGACGTCGCCGAACTCGACCCGCCCGCGATCGGCCGCCTCCACGAGCTGCGGATGCCCGTCCTGGTCGGCGCCGGCGCGGCCGACGTGCCCGACATCAGCCGGCTCGCCGACCGGATCGCCGCCGAGGCGCCCGACGCTGTCCGCCTGCCCGACGTGCCCGACGCCGGACACCTGCTGCCGCTGGAGCGACCCGCCCCGGTCAACGCCGCCCTGCTCGACTTCCTGCCCTGACACCCGCACCGTCGTCGACGACGGTGCGGTACGGCCCGTCGTCCGCCTCCGCGGGGTGCGGAGGTGGGCGGTCGTGGCGGTCCTTGCCGATCAGCCCGCCAGCCTCTCGGCCCGCACTCAACGGTTGAAGGGGATAAATGGATTGCACGGGCGCCGGGCTGGGAGTTTGACTGCTCGCCATGTCTCCTTCCCCCTCACCCGTCTTCGTTGCGGGTACGGGTCGTTCGGGAACGTCACGGCTCGCCGACATCATCGGCGAACATCCGCTGATCCACCGGATTCCCATGGAGACCAGGTTCCTCGTCGACCCGGGCGGCCTGCGGGACCTGGCCGACGCGCTCACCGGTCGATACGACCCCACCGTCGGTGAGGACGCTCTGCACCGGCTGAGCGACTTCCTCACCGTACGAGTGCCCGGCCGGCGCGACGATCGCGGCAAGACCGTTCCCGAACTGGTCGGCGAGCGGCGCTACCGGGACGCGGTGGAACAGCTCTGGCCTCAGTTGATCGCGTACACCTTCGACGAACCCGCGCCCGCCGAAGGCTTCGGCAACGCCGACCGTCCTGCCGGACCGTTCGAGCCGCTGAGCCGCCGGCGGGTGGTTTCCCGGTACTTCAGCGACCGGAGCGAACTACTCGGAATCCTGCGGGGCCTGGTCGACACCATCTTCGGCGGAGCAGCCGCCGACGCGGGCAAGCCGACCTGGTGCGAGAAGACGCCGTTCAACCTGCTGTGCATGGAGTTCCTCTGGGAACTGGTCCCCGAGGCGACCATCGTGCACATCAAGCGTCACCCGGTCTCAGTGCTCGCATCCCACCTGGCCCAGCCATGGGCGCCGGCCACGGTCGACGGCGCGCTCGCCTACCTCAAGCCGATCTACGATCGGTGGCTCACCTGGAAGGACACGGCCGGCCTGACGGGCAGGCGATACGTCGAGGTGAAGGCGGAAGATCTCGCAGCCGACTGGCCCGGGCAGCGCCGCGCCCTGTTCGAACGGCTCGACGTCGACGACTTCGAAACCCGTTCGGCGTTCCAGTCGCACAAGCTGGCGCAGCGCAACAACCAGTTCGACGACGAAACCCGCGAGTTCATCGAGGAAGCACTCGGCAAGGTCATCCCGGCCATGGGATACGAGTGACGACCATGACCCTCCACCCTGACGACGCCGCGTCGCGCCCCTCGAACGCCCGGTGAACGTCGCGACGAGGCGGGAAACGGCTACCAGAGCGGCCGGACGGCGCCGACCGGCAGGCCGCCGCCGAAGAGCGGCAGTTCGGCGTACTCGGTCAGCACCGGCGCGTCCAGCCCGAGGCGGCGCAGGGCGGAGACCAGCACCGGCATCCGGGCGCGGCCCGCGCCGTCGTCGATCTTGAGGGCGACCGCGCCGACCCCGGGCACCGCCGCCGCGACGACCCCCTCGGCGCCGATCTTGGCGAGCAGCCCGGGCACGCCCCGCATCAGCCGGCTGTCCTCGGCCCGGGTGCCGCCGACCAGATCCGGGTGGGCGCGCATCGCGTCGGCCACCGTCCGTGGCACGGAGCCGGGCTCCGCCGAGACGAGCCGGAGGTACGCCCCGGCCAGGCCGGTCAGCGAGACGGCGAGCACCGGGGCGCCGCAGCCGTCCACCCCGACCGCCGCAGCCGGCTCGCCCGTGAACTCCTCCACCGCGTCCCGGAGCCGCTGCTGCAACGGGTGCTCCGGACGCCAGTACCCGTCGAGCGGCCAGCCGGCGGCCAGGCAGGTCAGCAGCATCCCGCTGTGCTTGCCGGAGCAGTTCATCTGCGTACGGGTGGGGCCGCCGCCGGCCCGCAGCACGGCCGTCCGCGCCTCGTCGCCCACGGGCAGGTCCGGCGGGCAGTGCAGGGCCGACTCGTCCAGCCCGGCGCGGGCGAGCAACGCGCCCACCCGGGCCAGGTGGAACTCCTCGCCGGCGTGGCTGGCCGAGACCAGCGCCACGTCGGCGGGGTCGGCCAGCGTCAGCCCGGCGCGGAGCATCCCGACCGTCTGCATCGGCTTGTTGGACGAGCGCGGGAAGACCGGGGAGGTCACGTCCCCGGCGCCGGCCACCGTCTGACCCGAGGCGTCGAGCACCACCACCGAGCCCCGGTGCACGCCCTCGACGAACCCCGACCGGACCACCTCGGCGAGCGGCGCGCCGCCCTCGTACGTCTTTCCCACAGGGTGGACGGTACCGGCAGCTCCGGCAGCGGTCGGCGGGCGGGTGAGCAGGTCGTCGGCGACCCGGTGTACAGCAGTGCCGGCCCGGGTCGCCGCTTACCGCCCGGTGGCCGGCACGCCGAGCAGCCCGCGCGCCTCGGCGGTGGTCAGCGGCGGCCGCTGGGCGAGCTGGGCGAAGCCGACCGCCCGGGCGACGAGCTGCATGTTGGACTCGACCGGGCGGCCCTTGGCGTAGTTCACCGTGTCCTCCATGCCGACCCGCAGGTGCCCGCCGGCCGAGAGCGAGGCCAGCATGACCGGGATGGTGCTGCGGCCGATGCCGGTGGCGGAGAAGGTGGTGCCCTCGGGCAGGTCGCGCAGTGCCTGGTGGGCGGCGACCAGGGCCGGGGTGGTGCCCGGCATGCCGCCCGGCACGCCCATCACGAAGTCGACGTGCACGTGCCCACCGGCCGGCAGGCCGTACTTGCCGAGCAGCCGTTGCAGGGCCGTCAGGTGGCCGAGGTCGAAGATCTCGTACTCGGGCACGATGCCGCGCTCCTGCATGCGGGTGTGCAGGTCGACGATGAACTCCCACCGGTTGAGGAAGACGTCGTCACCGAAGTTGAGCGTGCCCATGGTGCAGGAGGCCATGTCCGGCCCGGCGTCGAGCACGGCGAGCCGGTCGGCCTCCGGGTCGGTCACCGCGCCGCCCGAGGAGAGCTGCACGACGAGGTCGGTGCTCTCCCGCAGCGCCGTCACGGTCTCCCGCAGCCGCCCCTGGTCCAGGGTGGGCCTGGCCTCGTCGTCGCGGATGTGGACGTGGATCACGGCGGCGCCGAGCGCCTCGCACTCCTTGGCGGTCAGCAGCAGCTCGTCGAGCGTCACCGGCAGCGCCGGCACCTCGGCCTTGGCCGACTCCGCGCCGGTGGGGGCAACCGTGATCAACGTCCCTGTCGTCATGCCCGGATCCTAGACCGAGGTCAGCGAGCCAGTCGACCGGAACTTTTCCGGCCTCAGCGCCACGAAGCAGAGATTCTTTCGCCGATCGGCGGTCAGGCCGGATCGATCGCGGCGGCGGTCTCCCCGATCAGGAGGCGGGCGTCGTCGGCGACGTTGCGCTTGACCACGGCCAGGGCGACCTGGCCCAGCTCGTGGTGGTGCACGGCCGTGCCGACGAAGCCGACCGCCCGGCCGTCGAGGGTCACCGGCGTGCCGGCGACCGGCGGCTGGTCGGTGGTCACCCCGTCCAGGTGCAGGAGTACGAGCCGACGCGGCGGCCGGCCCATGTTGTGCACCCGGGCCACGGTCTCCTGGCCCCGGTAGCAGCCCTTGTCCAGGTGCACGGCCGGGGCGACCAGGTCCACCTCGGCGGGGATGGTCCGGTGGTCGGTGTCCACCCCGACCCGGGCCCGCCGGGCGGCCACCCGCACCGCCTCGTACGCCCACAGCCCGGCGACCGGCACCCCGTTGCCCCGCAGCTGGGTGACCACCTGCTCCATCGCGGCCCGGGGCACCAGCAGGTCCACGCCGAGCGGGCCCCGGCGGGCCCAGCCGCCCACGGGCAGCGGGCGTACGTCGTACAGCGCGGTCGGCCGTGGCGGCAGCTCGCCGGAGCGGAACTTCGGGCCCGGCACCGCGACCACGTCGGGCGCGGCCAGCCCGGTCGCGCCGAGCGTCTCCACCGCGGCGGGCGCCTCCGGCCCGACCAGGGAGAGCAGCGCGTGCTCGGGCGTCACGTCGCGCGGCTCGACCTTGCTGAAGAACCGCATCCGCTCCAGGTACGACAGCAGGCCGGCGGTGGCGCCCGGCTCGGTGTCGAGCCAGGTGGTGATGCCGTCCTCGGCGACCATGGCGTGCTGCTCGACGTGCCCGTGCGGGGAGAGCACCAGCAGCTCGGTGCCCTGGCCGGCACCGAGCTGCGCGAGGTGCTGGCTGGTGAGGGTGTGCAGCCAGCCGATCCGTTCCTCGCCCGGCACCGCGACGACGCCCCGGTGCGACCGGTCGACGAGGCCGACCGCCGTGTCGAGGGTGCGCTGCTCGCGCATCGGGTCGCCGTAGTGCGCCGCCACGCCCCGCACGCCGGCCGCCGCGTGCGCCGGCTCGGGCTGGTCGCGGCTGGCCTCGTCGATGCTCTCGACGCTCACCGCGCCCGCGATGTCGATCATTTCCGGTCCCCGTTCTCGCAGCGGACGCAGAGGCCGAAGAACGAGACGTGGCCGATGTCCACCCGGAACCCGCGCTGGCTCGCCAACTGGTCGGCCAGCGGGCGTAGCAGCTCCGGATCGATCTCGTCGATCGCGCCACAGCCCCGGCAGACGAGGTGGACGTGCTGGTCCTCGCCGGCCGCGTGATAGGTCGGCGAGCCGTGCGAGAGGTGGGTGTGGGTGACCAGGCCGAGCCGTTCCAGCAGCTCCAGCGTGCGGTAGATGGTGGTGATGTTGACCCCTGCGGCCACCTCCCGGACGGCGGTGTGCACCTGCTCCGGGGTGGCGTGCCCAAGGTCCAGCACGGCCTGGAGGATCAACTGCCGTTGCGCCGTCAGCCGTAGCCCACGGGCGCGGAGCATTTCCGCGAGGGAGGATTCGGACACCGTCCGATCATAGTTCGCCCCGCCACGCGCGCCGCCGGTGTCGACCGGTCCGCGGCTAGGCTCGGCGGTCATGGTGGCGTCGAGGATCGCCGTGCCGGGCCGCGGGCTGGTGCCGCCCGGCGAGCCGGTGCTGCGCGGCGACGACCGGGGCGTGCTGCACGGCGACGGGCTCTTCGAGACGATGCACCTGCGGGACGGGCGGCCGTGGCTGCGCGACGCGCACCTGGCCCGGCTCGCCCGGGCGGCGGCGGCCGTCGACCTGACGCTGCCCGCCGCCGACGTGCTGGACGAACTGCTGGACGCCGTCCGCGCCGGCTGGCCCGCCGAGGTGGAGGGGGCGCTGCGCCTGGTCTGCACCCGGGGCCCGGAGGGCGGCACCTCGCCCACCGGCTACGCCACGCTGGGCGAGGTGCCGGCGGCGACCCGGGCGGCGCGCCGGCACGGGATCACCGTGGCGACCCTGCCGCTCGGCGTCGCGGCGCGGGCCCGCGCCGAACTCGACTGGCTGCCGGCCGGGGTCAAGTCCATCTCGTACGCGGTGAGCACCGCCGCCCGCCGGTGGACCGCCCGCGCCGGCGTGGACGACGCGCTCTGGGTCTCCTCCGACGGGTACGCGCTGGAGGGGCCGACGGCCAACCTGGTCTGGCTGGCCGGTGACACCCTCTGCACGGTGCCCGCCGCCGAGACCGGCATCCTGCCGGGCGTGACCGCCGCCTGGCTGCTCGGGCACGCCCACGCACTCGGCCTGCGCGCCGAGGAGCGCCTGGTCACCCCGGCCGAGCTGCGTACCGCCGACGGCGTCTGGCTCAGCTCGTCCGTCCGTGGCCTCGCGGAGATCCGCACCCTGGACGCCGTCCCGCTGCGCCGCTGCGCGCACACCCCCGCCCTCCAGGCGCTCCTGGGCTTTCCCCGCCCGTGACCCGCGGGAGGAGGGTCAGCCGGCCACCCGGGTGAGGCGGGCGGAGAGGTGGGGGGAGAGGGAGTGGCCCAGGGCCGCCATCTCCTGGGCGTAGAGCAGCGCGCCCTCGACGATGCCGAAGAGGCGGTGACCGGCGGTGACCTCCTTGGCGGTCGCCGTACGGACCACCGCGTCGGTGACGAACTCGATCTGGGTGCCCTTGCGCTTGCCGATGTGCAGCTCCATCACGCCGGTGGGGACGCTCATCAGCGCCTCCAGCTCGTCGGTGGCCCGGTCGCCGTCCATCACCGGCCGCCACCAGCCGACCTCGCGACCCGCCGGGCGGACCGGGCGGCTCTGCTCGTCGAGCAGCCAGGCGCGCGACTCGTAGGACAGGAACGGCCGGCCGTCGTGGCTGATCCGGATCTCCTGCGCGAAGTCGAAGTCCTCGATGGTGGGGAAGCCACCCCGCCCCCGGCCGCGCCACACCCCGACGTACGGCAGCAGGCCGTCCAGCGCGGGATGCAGCTTCGGGCCGACGCGCAGGTCGTGGCTCTCCTCGTAGGGGTACGGGTCGACCGGCGGCGCGTTCAGCCACGGCGGCGGCTGCAGGGGGTTCTCGTCGCTCACCGGTTCACTCCGCCTCTCCGCCGGCGGCCACGACAGCTCACCAGCGCCCTCTTGACATGCGTACGGCCAGGTAGACCAGGCCACCGGCGAGCGCGCCCAGGCCGGCGACCAGCAGGCTGACGAACCCGATCTCGGTAACCATCGTGACCATCCTATGCTGGGCCCCATGGCCCGCACTCTCGTCGTCAAGGCCACCGCCGGCGCGGACGCCCCGGAGCGGTGCGCCCAGGCATTCACCGTCGCCGCCACCGCAGCCGCCGCCGGGGTGCACGTGTCGCTCTGGCTGACCGGGGAGTCGACCTGGTTCGCGCTGCCGGGCAAGGCACAGGAGTTCGAGCTGCCGCACTCGGCCCCGCTGGCCGAGCTGCTGCACGTGATCCTCACCACCGGAACGGTGACCGCCTGCACGCAGTGCGCCGCCCGGCGGGACATCGGGCCGGACGACGTGCTGCCGGGTGTCCGCATCGCCGGCGCGGCGGTGTTCGTCGAGGAGACGATGGCCGAGGGGGCCCAGGCCCTGGTCTACTGACCGCCGCCCGCCGATACCGGCCCGACAGGTCGGACAGATGCCTACGATTCGGGTGTGACCGAGGCGACGGAGCGATTCTTCGAATCACTGCCGGCGCGCGCCCCCAAGGTGCTGGTCAGCCCGGTCAGCGGAACGATGCAGATCGACCTCGCGGAGGGCGGTCAGACGGTGCACTGGCTGGTCCGCCTTCGTCCGGGCGAGATCGAGGTGAGCCGCGACCGGGGGCCCGCCGACGCGATCTGGTACACCAGCGCGGACCTGTTCGACCGGCTCGTCACCGGCCGGGCCCAGGCGATCTCGTCGGTGCTGCGCAACGAGAGCAGCTTCAGCGGCGACATCGTGCTCTTCCTGCTGTTCCACCGGTTCTTCCCCGACCCGCCCGGCACCCGGGACCCCCGCACGGTCGCCCGCAAACAGGCCGGGCGGCTGCCGTGAAGGAACTGGTCAGCATCCTGGACGGCAACACCTTCCTGGTCAGCGACAGCCGCGGCGACATCGAGCCGTCCCTCGACTTCCCGACCGGGCTCTTCTCGTTCGACACCCGGCACCTCTCCACCTGGTTGCTGACCCTCGACGGCGAACGGCTGCACGCCCTCTCCGTCGACACCGCGGAGTCCTTCCGCACCCGCTTCTTCCTCGTGCCCGGCGAACCGACGCACTACCTGGACGCGAAGGTCTCGATGATCCGGAGCCGGGCCATCGGCGGCAGCTTCGAGGAGGAGCTGACGCTGCTCAACCACTCCGGCGAGGACATGGAGTTCGTCGTCCACCTCGCCATGGGCGCCGACTTCGCGGACCTGTTCGAGATCAAGCATGTCCGGCGCAAGGAGGGCCACTCCACCGCCACCGTCGGCGAGAACGAGCTGCGCCTGACCTACCGCCGGGAGAGGTTCCACCGCGAGACGGTCATCCGCACCAGCATGCCCGCGCACATCGAGGTCTCCGGCATGACCTACCGGGTCCGGGTCGGCCCGCGCGGCGAGTGGACGACGCGGCTGCACGTGTCCACAGTCGTCTACGGCGCGCGCGGCGAGGACATCCGGGCCAACCTCCCGCAGTACGGGGGCAGCCGCAGCCCGGACGCGATCCGGGCCGAGCAGGACGAGCTCGTCGCCCGGGCGCCCAAGCTCGGCTGCGACTGCCAGCCGCTGGCCGGGGCGTACCGGCAGAGCCTCCACGACCTGGCGGCGCTGCGCTACGAGTCGATCACCCTCGGCGTACGCCTGGTGGCCGCCGGCCTGCCGTGGTTCATGACGCTGTTCGGCCGGGACAGCATCATCACCTCGCTCCAGGTTCTGCCCTTCCTGCCGGAGCTGATCCCGCCGACCCTCATGATGCTGGCCGGCCTCCAGGGGCACCGGATCGACGACTTCCGGGACGAGGAGCCGGGCAAGATCCTGCACGAGCTGCGCTACGGCGAGACGGCGGGCTTCGAGGAACAGCCGCACTCGCCGTACTACGGCTCGGCCGACTCGACGCCGCTGTTCATCATCCTGCTCGACGAGTACGAGCGGTGGACCGGCAACGACAAGCTGGTACGGGGCCTGGAGGCCCAGGCCCGGGCCGCTCTCGCCTGGATCGACACGTACGGGGACCTGCTCGGCACCGGCTACCTCTGGTACCAGACCCGCAACCCGGACACCGGATTGGCGAACCAGTGCTGGAAGGACTCCTGGGACGCGATCTCGTACCGCGACGGCCGGTTCCCCGGCTTCCCCCGCGCCACCTGCGAGCTCCAGGGCTACGCGTACGACGCGAAGATCCGCGGCGCCCGACTGGCCCGGGAGTTCTGGGGCGACCCCGCGTACGCCGACCGGCTGGAGCGGGAGGCGGCCGAGCTGAAGATCCGGTTCAACCGGGACTTCTGGATCCCGGAACGGGAGTACTACGCGCTCGCCCTGGACGCCGACGGCCGGCAGGTGGACGCGCTCACCTCCAACATCGGGCACCTGCTGTGGAGCGGCATCGTCGACGAGTCGCGGGCCGGCCGGATCGCCGAGCACCTGATGGGGCCGCGGCTCTACTCCGGTTGGGGCGTCCGGACCCTCGCCGACGACCAGGGGCGCTACAACCCCGTCGGCTACCACGTCGGGACGGTGTGGCCGTTCGACAACTCGATCATCGCCTGGGGGCTGTGGCGGTACGGCTTCCGCCGGGAGGCCGGGCAGATCTGCGAGGCCATGCTGGCCGCGTCCCCGTTCTTCGACGGACGACTGCCGGAGGCCTTCGCCGGCTACGAGCGGGACCTCACCGACTACCCGGTGGAGTACCCCACCGCGTGCAGCCCGCAGGCCTGGTCGGCGGGCACGCCGCTGCTGCTGCTCCGGGTGATGCTGGGCCTGGAGCCGCAGGGCGACCACCTGATCATCGACCCCGCCGTGCCCGAGGGGATGGGGCGGATCGAGCTGCTCGACATCCCCGGCCGCTGGGGCCACGTCGACGCCCTGGGCCGCAGCCGCGCCCCGCACGACCACCCGCGCGGCCGCTGACCACCTCCTCAGGCGGGGCAGCCGGTGTTGACGGAGACGACGACCTGGTCGCCCGAGAGGTCGGCGACGACCATGGCGGCGCCGCGCCGGTAGGCGTACGCCTGCGCGGTGTCCAGCATCGGGACGCGGGCCACGGAGGCGAGCGCGTCGGCCGGCGACGGCGGGGCCGGGATGGCGGCGGCGCGGGCGGTGCGGGCCGTGCCGCCGGTGGGGCACGGCGCGACGACCACCTCGGCGGCCGACCCGGGCGGGCCGCCGAGCGCCCGCAGCGCCGCGGCCAGGGCCTCGGCCTCGGCGCCGTCGGCGCCGACCGCCGGCGCGGTGTAGCCCTCGCCGACCGGCCGGCAGCCCGTGTCGGCGGTCAGCCGGACGAGGCCGTCCGCCTCGACCCCGCCGGAGACGGTGACGAACTCGCCCGCGTCGGCGCGCAGCCGGGGGCCGTCCTCCGCCGTCACCCGGACCCCGGCCCGCCAGCCCTCGGGGAGTCGGTCGGCGACCCGCTCCAGCAGCGACCGCTCCAGGCCGCTGGGAACGAACACGTCCACCCCGCGGGTCAGGGTGGCGCCCTCGGCGAACGGGGTGACGCGGCAGCCCCGGTCGACCACGGGCGGGGTCAGCACGGCGGTGTCGCCGGCCGCCGCGACCAGTGCGCCGACCGCGCGGTCGACGAGCGGGCCGGCCTCGGTCAGGGTGCGCTGCTCCCGGACGGTCGGCGGATCGTTGCGCACCGAGAGCCAGGTCAGCGCCGCCAGCAGCACCGCCCACGCCACCGTGCCGGCGAGCAGCCAGGGCAGCCACCGTCGGGGGGCCGCCGGCCGATCGGGACCGGTAGGCGGGGCCTGCCCCGCCGCTTCCACGCCGTTCACGGGGGCAATCGTGTCACGCCGGTCGACCGTGCCCGGAGACGGTCGCGGCCCGCCACCTGCGAAGGCGACGGGCCACGGACCGATCAGAGCGTGGAAGGGTCAGGAGGCGACCGTGACGGCGACCTCGTTGATGCCCCGGGCGGCGGTCACGGCGGTGTCGCCGTTGCCGTGCCGGGAGAGCGCCCGCAGGGTCCAGGCACCCGGCGCGGCGAAGAACCGGAACTGGCCGGCCGGCGAGGTCACCACCTCGGCGGTGAACTCACCGGTCGAGTCGAGCAGCCGGACGTACGCGCCCGGGACGGCCTCGCCCGAGTCGGAGCGGACGACGCCGGTGATCACGGTTTCCTTCTCCAGGTCCAGGCTCGCGGGCAGCGGGGCGGCCTGGTCGGGCGCGGCGCAGCCGGCAGCGGTGGGTGCGGTCATGGCTCAGGCCTCCCCGGGCTCGTCGCCGAGCGCGACCGGCACGCCGACCAGCGAGCCGTACTCGGTCCAGGATCCGTCGTAGTTCTTCACGTTGCGGTGGCCGAGCAGCTCCTGGAGCACGAACCAGGAGTGCGAGGAGCGCTCGCCGATCCGGCAGTACGCGATGGTCTCGCGGCTGTCGTCCAGCCCGGCGTCGGCGTAGATCTTGCGCAGCTCGTCGTCGGACTTGAAGGTGCCGTCCTCGTTGGCCGCCTTGGACCACGGCACGCTGATCGCCGTGGGGATGTGCCCGGCCCGCTGCGCCTGCTCCTGCGGCAGGTGGGCGGGGGCGAGCAGCCGGCCGGCGAACTCGTCGGGGCTGCGCACGTCGACCAGGTTCTTGGTGCCGATGGCGGCCACCACCTCGTCACGGAAGGCCCGGATCGAGGTGTCCGGCTCCTGCGCCACGTACTGCGTCGCCGGGCGGGTCACCGCGTCCCCCACCAGCGGACGGGCGTCCAGCTCCCACTTCTTGCGACCGCCGTCGAGCAGCTTCACGTCGCGGTGGCCGTAGAGCTTGAAGTACCAGTACGCGTACGCGGCGAACCAGTTGTTGTTGCCGCCGTAGAGGATGACGGTGTCGTCGTTGCTGATGCCCCGCTCGGAGAGCAGCGCCTCGAACTGGCTCTTGTTGACGAAGTCCCGGCGCACCTGGTCCTGGAGGTCGGTCTTCCAGTCCAGCTTGATCGCGCCGGCGATGTGGCCGGTGTCGTAGGCCGAGGTGTCCTCGTCGACCTCGACGAAGACGACGCCCGGGGCGTCGAGGTTCTTCTCGGCCCATTCGGCCGAGACGAGTGCGGTGTCGCGACTCATCAGATCACTCCCTGGTGAGGATGGATGGTGAACCAGCACGAGGGCATCGAAAGTCGTGACGATCGCACCACGCGCGGGATCCACCGTATGGACGGATCACAGGTTCGTGCGACGGCGCCGCTGCCGGGCGTTGAAAGAGAGCACGGGAGAAGAAAAAATCCCTGTGTGCCGATGGCCGCTAGGCGGCCGAGGACAGCCCCGCCGTCAGATGACGGGGCGACACAGGCAGGTGGCCACGCGGCACAGGTCGACCGCGCGCCGTTTGGTGAGGAGCGTCCCCATGAGCAGGGAGCCTACCAGCCGGACCCGGCCACACCAGGGGGCCGACCAGCATCCGGGACGCACGTACTGGTAGCCCGGGGCGCAGGGAAGTGCGCCTTCCTGTCGCAATCGGTGGAGGAAGGGCCCTTCCTGACCGGCGGGCGGACGCGGGCGCAAGCGCGGGCGGCTCGGGGCCGGGGCCGGAGGCGGTGGATCGGTCGGGTCGGTCAGCCGGCGGCGGAGTTGATCGGCACGTTCCTGGCGTCCGCGGTGACGGTCAGCCCCTCGGGCAGCGGCCGGACCTCCCGGACGGCGAGCTGGAACGGCAGCTCGGGCAGGGGCACGTCGATGGAGATGCTGCGGGCGTAGTTGCTGAGCAGCGTCCGGGCCAGCGGCAGGTTCGGCAGGCCGTCGGCGCTCAGGTCGTTGAACTTCAGCGCCACCTGCCCCTCCTTGCCGACCGTGATGTCGGCGGTGCCGGTCACGGTGAGACGCTGGCCGAGGATGTCGACCGGGGCGGTGACGGCCAGCCGGCCGTTCTGCTCGCCGAGGGTCAGCCCCGGCCGGTCGAGCAGCTTGGCGAGGCTGTCGTAGCTGATGGTGCCCGTCCCGTCGACGGTCTCGGCGACCACGTCGCCCTGCCCCGAGCGGATGGTGTCGAGCGAGGCGCGCACGTTGCGGGCGTCCACGTCGAGCTTCGGCAGCGCGACCGCGTCGCCGCGCACCGAGCCCTGCACGTCGCGCAGCGCGATGGAGATGCGCTCGTACCGGCCGTCGAGCACCTGGGTGAGGAACGGGACCCCGCCGACCTCCACCTCCGGCGGCGAGGACTGCGCCCCCTGCTTGGCGATCTCCTGTCGGACCTGGTCGGCGATGGCCCGCTCGGCCACCCCCACGGCGACCCGGTCGGCCACCACGATCAGTCCGCCCAGGACCAGCAGCAGCACGACGAGGGTGATGAGCACCTTGCGCCCGCGTCGCCGGGGCCGCTTTTCGTACGTGTCGTCGTGCGCCACGCCGCCTCCTGTCGTCAGTGCCGAGGGTGCCGCGGAGCGGCCCACCGGTGGTACCCGATCGGGGAAAAGCTCAACCGCCGCGTCAGAGAACGAGCTTGCACATGGCGTACGCGGCCGGCGCGGCCAGGGCGAAGCCACCGAGGGGCCCCTGCATGTGCCGGGCCACCCACATGGTCGGCGGCTCCCCCGCCATCAGCCGGCCCGCCTCGGCGTAGCCCACGGCAAGGTCGGCCAGCACGGCGGTGACCGCCGCGACCAGCCCGATGATCGCGGCCCGGGTCGGGGTGAAGGGCGTCACCAGGTAGCTGCCGAGGACGGCGCTGACCAGCGTGCCGACCATCGCGCCGGCGACCACGCCGGCCGCGCCCCGGGGCACCTGGGGGGCCAGCCGCGGCCACGGCGCGACCGCGTCGGTCAGCCGGGCGACGGTGAGCGCGACCGCGCTGGCGGTGAGGCACACCGTGATGGCCTGGGTGCCCGCCGGGATCCGGCTGAGCACGATCAGGGTGGCGAAGGCGACGACGCCGACCACGATCAGCAGGGTGCTGCCGAGCGAGTCGGTCACCCGCACCCGGTCGACCCGCCGGACGAGCTGGCCGAGCACCCCGAGGGCGAAGCCGCCCGCCGCGACGTAGCCCAGCGGCGCCAGGCCGGCGACGTCCGTCTGCACGGCCGCGGTGTCGGCCGCCACCGCGGCGGCGGCGCTGACGGCGGCCACCAGCAGCAGCGCGGGCGGTCGCATGGCCATCGTCCAGGCCAGCACGAAGAGCAACTGCACGCCGAAGACGACGAACGCGAAGGGCAGGCGGTGCCCCGGGCCGGCGGTCTGCGCCCCGAGCACCAGACCCACCCCGAGCAGCGCGGCGAACCCGGCGACGGTCAGCGCGAGCGGGCGGCGCACCTCGACCGGCTCCACCAGCTCCTCGTCCGGCTCGTCGTCCGGCTCGTCGTCGGGTCGCCGGGCCGGCTCACCGGCCCGCCGGGCGCGGCGCGGGCCGCTGCGCTCCCGGCGCTCGCCGTCGTCGTCGGGGGCCGGCCCGGTGCGCGGCGCCGGCGGCTGGCCACGGGACGGGCCGGACGGCCCGGGGCGGGGCCCGTCGGGCCACTGGTCGCGGCCGGTCTCGGGCGAGCTGGAGGGAAACACGCCCCGATCGTGCCAGACCCGCCGGCCGATGCGGGGGCCACGGTTTCGGCAACGTTAAAACCTGGGGTCACGATCAGGGGCAAGCCGGGCAAACGGGAAAGGACGTGGAGGCGCGACCGGGGCCTTCGGTTACGCTCAAGCCGTTACCCGCCCGTCAGCGACGCCGGGACCCACGCAAGTTCATCAGCGTCACGCCCCGCCACGGAGTGCGCTGGTCGCGCGCGGCCGACGGCCGCCGGGACGGAGGTGATCGTGGAGATCCTGCTGCTGGTGACCGCGCGCGCAGGCGAACCATCCGCTGTGCTGCCGGCGCTCGACCTGCTGCCGCACTCGGTCCGCACCGCGCCACGCGACGTCCGCACCCTGGTCGCCGGCCCCAGTCCGGACGCGGTGCTGGTCGACGCCCGCTCCGAGCTGAGCGAGGCGCGGGCGACCTGCCGGATGCTGCACGCCACCGGGCTCGGAGTGCCCCTGGTCGCGGTGGTCACCGAGGCCGGCCTGATCGCGCTCAACGCCGACTGGGGCGTCGACGACGTCATCCTCGCCGCCGCCGGGCCGGCCGAGGTGGAGGCCCGGCTGCGGCTCGCCGTCGGGCGGCTGAACAACGCCACCTCCGGGGCTGGCGGCTCGATCCGCGCCGGCGAGCTGACGATCGACCCGGACACCTACGCCGCGAAGCTCAAGGGCCGGCCGCTCGACCTCACCTACAAGGAGTTCGAGCTGCTGAAGTTCCTGGCCCAGCACCCGGGCCGGGTGTTCACCCGGGACCAGCTCCTGCGCGAGGTGTGGGGCTACGACTACTTCGGCGGCACGCGCACCGTCGACGTGCACGTCCGGCGGCTGCGCGCCAAGCTCGGCTCCGAGTACGAGTCGATGATCGGCACGGTGCGGCAGGTGGGCTACAAGTTCGTCGTACCGCCCTCGCGGTCCCTGCCGGAGAGCGAGCACGCGCCCCTGCCGGTCTGACCTCCCCGTCCCTTTCAGGGACGGTTTCGCATATGCCCTTTTTGCGCTGCTAGCCGGTTCTATTCTGACTGCCGGGTTTGCGACAAAAAGGGGGCGGCGGAGTGCGCATCGACCACGGGGGCGGCGGCGGATCGACGCGATGGGGCCCACTGATCCGGGACCCCTCGGCCGCGCGCACCATCGGGCTCGTCACGCTGGTGGTCGCCGCGCTGCTCGGTTCCGCGTACGCCCTCGGGCGCAGCCTGGTCCCCGACCCGCCGACGTCCCGGTCCAGCGTGACCACCAGCGCCACCGGCCCGCACTACGCCGACCAGCCGCCGACGAAGGACACCCCGCGCCGGACCCCGGAGGGTGCGCCGAGCACCAGCCCGACGGAGGCCGGGCAGGACGGCGGCGCCAGCCCCCAGGGCACGCCGTCGCCGGTACCGGCCGACGGGCCGTTCGGCGCGCAGACCACCAGCGGCACCTCGCTGGTCGCGCTGACCTTCGACGACGGACCGGACCCGCGGTACACGCCGCAGGTGCTCGCCCTGCTCCGCGAGCACCAGGTGCGGGCCACCTTCTGCGTGGTCGGCGAGAACGCCCAGCGCCACCCGGACCTGATCCGGGCCATCGCGGCCGACGGGCACACCCTGTGCAACCACAGCTGGAACCACGACGTCGACCTCGGCCGCCGGTCGCCGGCCGCCATCCGGGCGGACCTGCTGCGCACCAGCGAGGCGATCCGGGCGGCGGTGCCCGACGCGCCGATCGCGTACTACCGGCAGCCCGGCGGCGCCTGGACGGGCCAGGTGGTGTCGGTGTCCCACGAACTCGGCATGACGCCGCTGCACTGGACCGTGGACCCGGCGGACTGGGAGCTGCCGGGAGCCAGCCGGATCGCGGCGACGGTCGTGGCGGACGTCGTACCCGGCTCGGTCGTGCTGTTGCACGACGCCGGCGGCGACCGGCAGGGCACGGTGGACGCCCTGCACCGCATCCTGCCCGACCTGACCAGCCGGTTCGAGGTGGAGGCGCTGCCCGACGGGGGGACGTGAGCCGGCCGGCGGACGGCCCGACCACGGGCGGTCCGGCCGGGCGACCGCCGCACCGCCCCGGCGGCCGGCCGAGCGCGGCGGCGCGGGGATCGACCGGACTACGGTGACGACATGAGCAACCCCGAAGCGAGCAGCGGCCGGGTGACCCGGTCCGACCGCCTCAGCCCCACGGAGATCGCCGACGTGACGACCCTCGCCCGGGTCGCCGGCGACGCGGACGGGGCGGACCCGTTCGACGAGCACGTCCTGCTCCGGCTGCGCGACCCGGACGCGCCCGCCGTGCACCTGACCACCCGGGCGGACGACGGCACCCTGACCGGGTACGCGCACCTGGACACCACCGACCCGGGCGCGGGGATCGGCGTGGAACTGGTGGTGCACCCGGCGTACCGGCGGCGCGGGACGGGCCGCGCGCTGGCCCGGGGCGTCCTGGCGGCGGCCGACGGCCCGCTGCGGGTCTGGGCGCACGGCGACCACCCCTCCGCCGCCGCGCTCGGCGTCGACCTGGGCCTGCGCCGGGCCCGGGTGCTCTGGCAGCTGCGCCGGCCGCTGACCGCCCCGATCCCCGACCACCCGCTGCCGGACGGGGTGACGCTGCGCGCGTACCGGCCCGGCGCCGACGACGAGGAGTGGCTGGCGCTCAACGCGCGGGCCTTCGCGGAGCACCCGGAACAGGGCCGCTGGTCCCCCACCGACCTGCGGGTACGCCTCGACGAGCCGTGGTTCGACCCGGAGGGTTTCCTGCTCGCCGTCGACGGGTCCACCGGCCGGCTGCTCGGCTTCCACTGGACGAAGGTCCACGAACGACCCGGCTCGGCCCGGATCGGCGAGGTCTACGTCCTCGGCGTGGACCCGTCGGCCCACCGCGGCGGGCTCGGCCGGGCGCTGACCGCGGCCGGCCTGGCGTACCTGCGGGACCGGCGGGACCTGGACCGGGTGATGCTCTACGTCGACGAGTCGAACGCCGCCGCCGTCGCGCTCTACGAACGGCTCGGCTTCGCCCGCTGGTCGGCGCACGTCAACTACCAGTCGGCCTGACGTCGGCACGGGCCCGGGTCGCGACGGCCCGGGCCCGTGCCGCGCGCGCCGCCGCCGCGGAAGATCCCCATACTTCCGACAGCGGCAGCCGAGTTCACACAACGGACAACCCGCCCTCAGCGAGCGGTCATCTGCCCTGTCGCACCTGTTCACTCCCCGTTCACTTCCGACCGGCGAACCGGCTACCTGGCGCTCCTAACTTTTGGATCAGCCGGTGAGCGCCGGTATACCGGCCCCCCAATCCGGGGGCGAAGTCAGACGTGAAGGGAAACCCCTCAGGTGAAGCTCCAGCGGCACGGCACCCTCGCCTGCCTCGCTCTTACCGCGACGCTCGCTCTCAGCGCATGCGGCTCGGACAACAACGAGCCCGCGAGCAGCGCCTCCGCCTCCGGGTCGGCCGGCGCCGACTGCGCCACCGGCACGCTGAACACCCAGGGCTCGTCGGCGCAGAAGAACGCCATGGACGAGTGGATCAAGGCTTACCAGCAGAAGTGCTCCGGTGCCAAGATCAACTACGAGCCGTCCGGCTCGGGCGCCGGCATCCAGGCCTTCATCGCCGGCACCGCCGACTTCGCCGGCTCGGACTCCGCCCTCAAGGAGGAGGAGCAGCCGCAGGCCGACGCCAAGTGCGTCGGCGGCGCCGCGATCAACCTCCCGATGGTCATCGGCCCGGTCGCCATCGCCTACAACGTCAACGGCGTGGACAACCTCCAGCTCAAGCCGGCCACCCTGGCGAAGATCTTCGCCGGCAAGGTGACCAAGTGGGACGACCCGGCGATCAAGGCCGACAACCCGGACGCCAAGCTGCCGTCGACCGCCATCAACGCGGTGCACCGCTCGGACTCCTCCGGCACCACCGACAACTTCACCGACTTCCTGACCAAGACCGCCGCGTCCGACTGGACGTTCGGCAAGGCCAAGGAGTGGAAGGCCCCCGGCGGCACCGGCGCGGCGAAGTCCGACGGCATGGCCAGCGCCATCAAGGGCCAGGACGGCACCATCGGCTACGTCGAGTGGTCGTACGCCGAGAACGGCGGCCTGAAGACCGCCAAGGTCGGCAACGGCGCGGGCGAGTTCGCCGAGTTGACCGCCGAGTCGGCCGGCAAGACCATCGCCGGCGCCGAGGTGGTCGGCCAGGGCGACGACCTCAAGATGAAGATCGACTACAACACCAAGGAGGCCGGGGCCTACCCGATCGTCCTGGTGACCTACGAGATCGTCTGCTCCAAGGGCCTCGCCGCCGACAAGCTCCCGCTGGTCAAGGGCTTCCTCGGCCACGCCGCGAGCACCGCAGGCCAGGCCGACCTGACCGAGCTGGGCTACGCCCCGCTGCCCGAGACGGTCCGCGCCAAGGTCGAGGCCGCGGTCAAGAACCTCGCCTGAGCCGCCCGCACCGACACCGTCACCACCACCTCAACCCGAAGCGAGCGAGCAGATGGGTGAAACCCCCCACCGCTCGGCCCACGCCGGCACCGGCGGGACGCGCGTGACCGAAGGTCACGACCGGCCCGCCGGTGCCTCGGCGCGTCCGGCCGAGGCACCAGTCAGCACCCGTACCCCGGGCGGAGCCGGATTGGGCGGCGGCGGCGCGCTGCCCCGGGCCCGGGCGTTCGGCGCCGAACGGGCGTTCCGCGCCCTCACCCTGGGCGCCGGCGCCACAGTCCTGGTCGTCATCGCCGCGATCGCGGTCTTCCTCGTCGCCAAGGCGGTACCGGCGCTGGGAGCCAACACCGAGAGCTTCTGGACCTTCGAGGGCTGGTTCCCGAACGACGCGGAGCCGAAGTTCGGCATCGGGGCGCTCGCCTTCGGCACCGTGTTCAGCTCCGCGCTGGCCCTGCTGATCGCGGTGCCGGTGGCCCTGGGCATCGCGCTCTACCTGTCCCACTACGCGCCGCGCCGGCTCGGCACCACGCTGGGCTTCCTGATCGACCTGCTGGCCGCGGTGCCGAGCGTGGTCTTCGGCCTCTGGGGCCGCGACGTCTTCATCAATCCGGTGCGCGACTTCTCCGCCTGGCTGAACACGTACTTCGGCTGGATCCCGATCTTCGGCGGCGACGGCCCGTTCGGGAAGTCCATCATGCTGGGCGCGCTGGTCCTGGCGATCATGGTGCTGCCGATCATCACCTCGCTCTCCCGCGAGGTGTTCCTGCAGACCCCGACCGCCAACGAGGAGGCGGCCCTCGCCCTCGGCGCCACCCGCTGGGAGATGATCCGCACCGCCGTGCTGCCGTACGGCCGCCCCGGCATCGTCGCCGCGGTGATGCTCGGCCTGGGCCGGGCGCTCGGCGAGACCATCGCCCTGGCGATGACCCTCGGCATCACCTTCGGCATCTCGTTCAACCTCATCGAGAGTGGCGGCAACACCATCGCCGCCAACATCGCCAACACGTTCGGCGAGGCGAACGACACGGGGCGGGGCGCGCTGATCGCCTCGGGCCTGGTGCTCTTCGCCATCACGCTGATCGTCAACATCACGGCGCGGGCGATCATCCACCGCCGCCGGGAGTTCACGGAGTCGGCCGCATGAGCGAGCGTCAGCGAGCGAATCATCGTCACAGTGCGGCGGAGCCTCATGCCGCCACGGGAGCGAAGCGGAGTGGCGGCATGAGCGAGCGTCAGCGAGCGAATCATCGTCACAGTGCGTCACACGGCGCCGCGCAGCGGAGCGGAGTGGCGGCATGAGCGAGCGTCAGCGAGCGAATCATCGACACAAGTCACATGGCGCCGCGCAGCGGAGCGGAGTGGCGGCATGACCACCACCGTCGCACCGCACCGGACCCGTCCGCCCGCCCAGCCGCCCACCCTCAAGGCCCGGCGCCTGCCGAGGTACGCCGCGCCGGCCATCGCCGCGGCCGCCCTGCTGGTCGCCGCCGCGTTCGTGTACGGCACCGGCACCGGCGGCCCGGTGCTGGTCGTGGTGGTCGCCGCGCTGCTCTACCTGGCCGGCCTGTTCGCCGCCGCGAACCGGGTCGAGGGGCGGCGGTCGGCCCGCAACCGCACCTGGAGCGCGCTGATCCACTCCGCGTTCGTGCTGGCCGTCCTGCCGCTGGCCTCGGTGGTCTGGACGCTGGTCAGCAAGGGCGCCGAGCGCCTGGACGGCGACTTCTTCCTCACCTCGATGAACAACATCGGCGCGCGGGACCCGAACGGCGGCGCCTACCACGCGATCGTCGGCACGCTCCAGCAGGTCGGCATCGCCGCCCTGATCACCGTCCCGCTCGGCATCCTCTGCGCGATCTACATCGTCGAGTACGGCCGGGGCCGGTTCGCCGCCGCGATCCGGTTCTTCGTGGACGTGATGACGGGCATCCCGTCGATCGTCGCCGGCCTGTTCGTGCTGGCGTTCTGGGTGCTGATCGTCTCGCCGTGGTTCAACGACGGGCGGCCCAGCTTCTCCGGCTTCGCCGCCGCGCTCGCGCTGAGCGTGCTGATGCTGCCCACCGTGGTCCGCTCCACCGAGGAGATGCTGCGTCTCGTCCCGGCGCCGCTGCGCGAGGGGGCGTACGCCCTCGGCGTGCCGAAGTGGAAGACCATCCTGCGGGTCGTGCTGCCGACCGCCCTGCCGGGCATCGTCACCGGCGTCATGCTCGCCATCGCGCGCGCGGCCGGCGAGACCGCCCCGGTGCTGCTGGTCGCCGGCGGCGGCGCGGCGATCAACTTCAACCCGTTCGAGAACAACCAGTCGTCGCTGGCGCTCTTCGTCTACCAGCAGGCCGGTGACGCGTCCCGGTACGCGCCGGCACGGGCGTGGACCGCGGCACTCACCCTGGTCTCCCTCGTGCTGATCCTGACCGTCGCGGCGAAGCTGCTGGCCCGTCGCAACCGGCTCGGCCGATGAACCCCGGAGGTACCACCACCATGGCCAAGCGCATCGAAGCCTCGGGCGTCACCGCCTACTACGGCGCCTTCAAGGCGATCGAGAACATCAACCTGACGGTCGAGCCGAAGACGGTGACCGCCCTGATCGGCCCGTCCGGCTGCGGCAAGTCCACCTTCCTGCGGTCGATCAACCGGATGCACGAGGTGCTGCCCGGCGCCCGGGTCGAGGGCAGCCTCACCATCGACGACCAGGACATCTACGACCGGGACGTGGACGTCACCGCCGTCCGGCGCATGATCGGCATGGTCTTCCAGCGGCCGAACCCGTTCCCCACCATGAGCATCTTCGAGAACGTGGTGGCCGGGCTGCGGCTCAACGGGGTCCGCAGGAAGTCGATCCTGGAGGAGGCGGCGGAGAAGGCGCTCCGCTCGGCCAACCTCTGGGACGAGGTCAAGGACCGGCTGGGCAAGCCCGGCGCCGGCCTCTCCGGCGGCCAGCAGCAGCGGCTCTGCATCGCCCGGACCATCGCCGTCGAGCCGCAGGTGGTGCTGATGGACGAGCCCTGCTCGGCGCTCGACCCGATCTCCACGCTGGCCATCGAGGACCTGATGTTCCAGCTCAAGGACAAGTTCACCATCATCATCGTCACGCACAACATGCAGCAGGCCGCCCGTGTCTCGGACCGGACCGCCTTCTTCTCCATCGAGAAGACCGGCGACCCGGGCCGCCTCATCGAGTACGACAACACGCAGAAGATCTTCAGCAACCCCGGCGTGAAGAAGACCGAGGACTACATCACCGGCCGCTTCGGCTGAGCCGTGGGGCGGTGGACCCCTTCTCTCGCTGCGGGGAAGGGGTCCTTCCCTCTCCGCGCCCGCGCCGGCACACCCGGCGGCACCGGAGGATCTGCTCTAGGGTCGGGTCGGAAACGCCCACCGGTCGCTGCGGAGGACGGGCATGTCTGGATATCCCCGGTTGCTGCACACCGTGCTCGACAGCACGAACCCACGGGAGCTCGCCGAGTTCTACCGGCAGCTGCTCGGGCTGCGGTACCGGCCCGGTGACGAACCGCCGACGGACGGGACGGCCGACGACCGGGACTGGCTCGTGCTCAGAGACTCCGACGGGGCGGCCCAGCTCGCCTTCCAACTCGTCGACCGCCTGCCTCGGACCACCTGGCCCCGGCACGACGTGCCGATGCAGTTGCACCTCGACTTCACGGTCCCGGACGCGTCCGAGCTGGAGAGGCAGCGTGCGCGGGCGGAGGCCCTGGGCGCGGAACTCCTGATCGACCGGACCGACGACCCCGACGAGCCGCTGTACGTCTTCGCGGACCCGTCCGGTCACCCGTTCTGCATCTTCGTGGCCTAGCGCCGCCGCCCTCCCCGGCCCTGGTCCGCTGAGAGATCCTGGCAGGAACCGGCCCTTCCCGGGGCCGCTTCCTGCCAAGATCCGTAACGGGTCAGGCCAGCACGAAGCGGGGCTCGCCGTCGTCGGGCACGTCGAGGCGCGGGGTGACCGGGGTCGACGCGTCCCGGGTCGCCGCCGCGCGGGCCACGCCGGCCAGGTCGCCGCCGGCCGCCACCTGGGCCAGGTTCACCAGGGTGGGCGGGAGCATGGTCAGCTCACCGGCCTCCGCCCTGGCCAGGGCGTCCGCCGGGCGGGCCCACAGGGTGTGGTCGGCCTCCCCGGAGACGTCCCGGGTCCGCTGCCCCTCTGGCAGCAGTGCCACGAAGAAGTACGTGTCGAAGCGGCGCGGCTCGAACTCCGGCGTGATCCACCGGCTCCACGGCAGCAGCAGGTCCGACCGGAGGGTGAGCCCGCGCCGGGCGAGCAGGTCCGCGAAGCCGCCCCGGCGCTGCTCCAGCGCCACCCGGTCGGCCTCCCAGTCGTCGCCGCTCACGTCGCCGACCACGGTCTGCGTGTCGGGGCCCGCGAGCAGGACCCCGGCCTCCTCGAAGACCTCCCGGGCGGCGGCGCAGACGACCGCCTGGGCGGCCTCCGGGGTCAGCCCCAGCCGCTCGCCCCAGCCGGCGGGCGTCGGACCGGCCCAGTCCAGGTGCGCCTGCGAATCCGAGGGGTCGACCCCGCCGCCGGGGAAGGCGTACATCCCGCCGAAGGCCATCGCGGCGACCCGCCGGATCAGGTAGACCTCGAAGTCGTCGCCGGCGGGCCGGAGCAGCAGGACGGTCGCCGCGACCCGGGGCGGGGCCGGGGTGCCGCCCTCGGCGTGGAACCGGCGGGCGTGCGCCACGAGCGCCGGGGGTGCGGGGAAGCCGTCGGCGTCGATCGTCATGCGCCGAGCCTAGTTCCCGACGGGTGGATGACCACGCCGACGTCCGGTGATCTTCGCTAGCGTGGCCGCCATGACTCGTTGGGGCATCCTGTCCACCGGCCAGATCGCCGCCCGCTTCGCCGAGGACCTCCGGCTGGTGCCGGGCGCCGAACTGGTGGCGGTCGGCTCACGTACCGCCGAGAGCGCGCGACGGTTCGCGGCCCGGCACGGCGTGCCGCGCGCGTACGCCTCCTGGGCGGAACTCGCCGCGGACGACGAGCTGGACGTCGTCTACGTCGCCACCCCGCACGCCGCGCACCACCAGGCGGCCCTGACCTGCCTCGCGGCCGGCCGCGCGGTGCTGCTGGAGAAGCCGTTCACCCTCGACCTGGCGACCAGCGTGGAGCTGGTCGACACCGCCCGCGCGGCCGGGGTCTTCCTCATGGAGGCCATGTGGATGCGGACGAATCCACTGATCCGCCGGGTCTGCGAGCTGGTCGCGGACGGGGCGATCGGCACGGTGACGAACGTGCGGGCCGACTTCGGGTTGGCGGGGCCGTTCCCGCCGGAGCACCGGCTGCGGGCCCGTACGCTCGGCGGCGGCGCCCTGCTCGACCTCGGCGTCTACCCGGTCAGCCTGGCCCACCTGCTGCTCGGCGTGCCCGACCACGTCCGCTCCTGGGCGAAGCTCAGCCCCGAGAGGGTCGACGAGAACACCGGGATCGTCCTCGGCTACGACTCGGGGGCGGTGGCCGCGCTGACCTGCGGCCTGGTCGGGGCGACCCCGGTGACCGCCGCCGTCACCGGCACCGCCGGCCGGATCGAGCTGCTCGAGCTGTTCTTCCGCCCCGGTTCGGTGACCCTGCACCGGGCTGGCGCCGAGCCGGAGACGATCACCGGTGAGCTGGTCGGCGGCGGCTACCAGTACGAGGCAGCCGAGGTCCAGCGCTGCCTCGCCGAGGGCCTCCTGGAGAGCCCTCTGGTCCCCCACGCCGCCACGCTGGAGGTGATGGCGCTCCTCGACACCATCCGGGCCCAGATCGGCGTCGACTACTCCTGACGGGGAAGGGGCCCCTCGTCGACGAGGGGCCCCTTCGCGTACGTCAGCTGAAGAGCGGGCGGACCAGGAAGTACATCAGGGCGCCGATCGAGCCGGCGGCCGGGAAGGTGAGGATCCACGCCCCGACGATGTTGCCGGCCACGCCCCACCGGACGGCGGAGAGCCGCTTGGTGGCGCCGACGCCCATGATCGCCGAGGTGATCGTGTGGGTCGTCGAGATCGGCGCGCCGAGGACCAGCGCGTTGAAGTAGAGCACCCCGCTGGCGACGGTCTCGGCGGCGAAGCCCTCCGGCGGCCGGAGGTCGATGATCTTCCGGCCCAGGGTCCGGATGATCCGCCAACCACCGGCGTACGTGCCGGCGGCCAGCACGGCGGCCGACGTCCAGAACGCCCACTCCGGAATGAAGCTGGGGTCGTCCTGGTAGCCGCCGACGTAGAGGGCGAGCACCACGATGCCGATGGTCTTGGCGGCGTCCTGCATGCCGTGGCCGACCGACATGGCGGCGGCGGACGCGGTCTGCGCCCAGCGGAAGCCGCGGTTGAGCCGGCCCGGATGCCCCTTCCGGAAGATCCACTGCACGGCGATCATGACGATGTAGCCGAGCACGAAGCCGACCATCGGCGAGAGGACCATCGGGATGATCACGCTCTCCCCGATGCCGGTCCAGAGCACCGTGCCGGACGCGGCGACGGTCGAGCCGACCAGGCCGCCGATCAGCGCGTGCGACGAGGACGACGGCAGGCCGAAGTACCAGGTGACCAGGTTCCACACGATCGCGCCGATCACGCCGGCGAAGACGATGCCGAGGCTCGCCGTGCCGGTGGGCAGTTTCACCAGCCCGCTGCCGACGGTCTTGGCGACCTCGGCGCCGAAGTGGGCGCCGATGAAGTTGCCGACCGCCGCCATGGCCAGGGCCACCCGGGGTGTGAGCGCCCGGGTGGAGATGCTGGTCGCGATCGCGTTGGCGGCGTCGTGGAAGCCGTTGGTGTAGTCGAACGCCAACGCCACCGCGATCACCGCCAGCACGGCGATGAGTTCGGGACTCACAGGATCAGGACTCCTTGACCGCGATGGTCTCGACGGTGTTGGCCACGTGCTCGAAGGCGTCGCAGGCGGCCTCCAGCTCGTCGGCGACCTCCTTCATCTTCAGCACGGTCAGCGCGTCGTACTCGCCGGAGAAGAGGCGGACCAGCAGCATCCGGTACACCTGGTCGCCGTCGTTCTCCAGCCGGTTGCACTCGATCCAGTAGTCCTCGAGATCCTTCATCGACTTCAGGCGCGGCATCGCGTCGGCGGTCAGCTTCGCCTGCGCGTCCAGGACGTTGACCATCTCGTGCATCTCGCGGGGCAGCGAGGGGAGCTTGGTCAGGCCGTAGAGGTAGAGCAGGTTGCCGACCGCTTCGAGGTGGTCCATCACGTCGTCGAGCAGCGACCCGAGCCGGTAGATGTCCTCCCGGTCGAACGGCGTGATGAAGGTTGAGTTGATCTTCTTGTACAGCTCGTGGGTGATCTGGTCGCTGTCGTGCTCCACCTCGGTGAGCCGCTCGCTGACCGACTGCACCTCCACCCCGGGCAGGGCCAGCTCGTTGAGCAACTCGGTGCCCTTCACCAGGTTCTGCGCGGCCCTGGTGAAGAGCTCGTAGAAGGCGCCCTCGTTCGGGCGGAAGGAAAACTTCACAGCACGGACCTCGTCGTGTCGGTGGAAGGGTGGCGGTCGCCCGGAGGGTGCCCGCCTGGGAATGCTAGAAAACGACGGAACCGGGAATCGCGCGGCCTCCCCCAGGTCAGGCCACATTCACCGGTCGTTCACCTGCTGTTCACCTACGCCGTTCTCTCCGATCCCAGCAGCCGCTCCCGTTCGCGCCGGACGTCGAAACCGGCAGGCGGATACCCGAGATCGAGGGTGTCGAACGTCTCGCGGAGCAGGTGCGCGACGGCCCAGTCGCGGTACCACTTGCGGTCCGCCGGCACCACGTACCAGGGTGCGGCGTCCGTGCCGCACCGGCCCAGGGCCTCGGCGTACGCGGCCTGGTAGTCGTCCCAGCGGGCGCGGGCGTCGACGTCCGAGGGGTCGTACTTCCAGTGCTTGCGCGGCTCGTCCAGCCGCTCCAGCAGCCGCCGGCCCTGCTCGGCGTACGAGATGTGCAGGAACACCTTCACCAGGGCCACCCCGGCCTCGGCCTGCTCCCGCTCGAACGCGTTGATCTCGTCGTACCGGGCCTGCCAGATCGACTCGGGCACCAGCGACTCGACCCGCGCCACGAGCACGTCCTCGTAGTGCGAGCGGTTGAAGACCCCGACGTACCCGGGCGGCGGCAGCGCCCGCCGGATCCGCCACAGGAAGTCGTGCCGCAACTCCTCGGGAGTGGGCGGGCCGAACGAGCGGAGGTGCAGGCCCAGCGGGTTCATCGCGCCGGCCACCCGCTTGACGGTGCCGTCCTTGCCCCCGCTGTCCATCGCCTGGAGCACCAGCAGCACCCGGCG